>NZ_DASQPW010000091.1:0-3606 GCF_035643755.1 Stackebrandtia sp.
GGCGGCGGCCGTGCCCGCGATCGTGCCCTCGGCGGCGGACAGGGCCGCGCCGCCGATTCCCGTGATCTCGCCCGCCGCGAACACGCCCGGCACCGATGTCGACTGCGCGATGTCCACGGCCACAAAGCCTCCCGGTCCCAGGCCGCGGCCAGGCGGGGCTTCCCCGTCCGCGGCGACGACACCCGACGACATCGACCGCCGCGGCGTGGCAGGGTGGCGGGTCATCGCGCAGCCGCAGGCGATCGCCAGCTCCAACTGCGGCGTGAACCCGAAACCGACGCACACGGCGTCGGCCTCGACGCGCCGGAGGCTGCCCGCCACGACGTTCCATTCGGCGTCGAGGCGGGCGGTCGTGACGGCCTCCACCCGATCCCGCCCGTGCGCGGCCACCACGGCGCGGCGGGTGCGGTACGGGATCCGTTGCCGCGCCAGCATTGTGGCGTACGCGACCAGCTCGCGGGCCTTCCCGCCGCCCGCGAGGATCGCTCGGGGCTCGCCCCGCCAGCCGCTGACGGGGTCGTTGGCCTCCAACACCTCCACGACCTTGGCGCCGACGCCGAGCAGGGACGCCGCCACGGGCAGCAGGAACGGCCCCGTGCCCGCCACCACCACGCGCCGTCCTATCGCGACTCCCTGGCCCTTGGCCAGGGCCTGCGCGGCGCCCGCCGTCACGACCCCCGGCAGGTCCCACCCGGGAAACGGAAGCGCCCGATCGTGTGCGCCCGTGGCCAACACCAACGCCCGCGTCTCCACGGTCCGCGAGATCCGTCCCGGCCCGTCGGCGGGTCCGCTGAGCACGTGCACCCGATGCCCGCGCGCGTTCGGCTCCACGGCCCACACCGCGGACTCGGGCCAATGCTCGACCCCGTCGGGAAGACGCCGACGCTCGGGCGCGGTGGCCGCCTGTCGCGAGTACTGCCCGCCCAACCTCGGCTCGGCGTCCAGCAACACGACCCCGACCCCGTGCGCCGCGGCCGCTTCGGCCGCCGCCAACCCCGCGGGACCCGCGCCCACGACCACGACGCGACTTCCCTCGTCGGGGATCATGACGGCAGCTCCGCTCCGTGCTGTGCCCGGATGTCGTCGCCTTCGCGGACCTGGCGCCGGCAGGCGCGCACGTCGGGAATGCCGTTGACCACCACCAGGCAGTCGTGGCACGCCCCGATGCCGCAGAAGATGCCGCGCGGGCGGCCCGATCCGCGCGTGGTGCGCCAGGAGATCAGGCCGTGGCGCAGCAGCACCGCCGCCACCGTCTGACCTTGTTCGGCGGCCACCTCGACGCCGTCCACCGTCACCATCATGTCGGCTCCTCCACAATGGCGGGACGGTCCACGCGAAACGGCGTCGGGTCGGTTTCGGTGGGGCGGGCCAGGAACAGGTCGGCGAGGAGGCGACCCGTGCCCGCCGCGAGCCCGATTCCCGCGCCCTCGTGCCCCGTGACGTGCCACAACCCCGGGACGCGGAGGTCCTCGCCGATGACAGGAAGGTGGTCGGGGGTGTAGGGGCGGAAGCCGCCGTACGCGCGCATGACGGGAACGTTCGCCAAGCGGGGGAACAGTCTCGCGGCGCCGCGCGCCAGGGCGCGCATGACGGTGACGGGCAGCGCGGCGTCGAAGCCGACGCGTTGACGGCTCGATCCGATCAGGACCGTTCCCGAGCGCGTCGACTCCACCACCGTGGACGTTCGAAGATCGGCCTCGCCGCTGGTGGTGGCGCCCACGTAGTCGGCGTCATACACCTTGTGCCGCACCGCATCGGGCAGCGGCGCCGTCACCAGCACCATGCCGCGGCGTGGCTCCACATTGATCGGCGCGCCGATCGACGCGGCGAAGCGGCCCGCCCAGGGACCGCACGCGTTCACCACCGCGCCGCACGACACCACCCCGCCCGAGGTGATCGCCGCGCTCACCCCGTCGGCGTCGGTGACCAGCCCGTCGACCTCCACGCCGCCGCGCACCTCGCCGCCGCGTCGGCGCACCGCCGCCAGCAGGGCGCCGGCCGCCAGGACCGGTTGCAGCTGGGCGTCGTCGGGGTAGTGGACGACGGCGGTGGCGTCCCGCGTCAGAAGGGGCTCCATCGCCGACGCCTCGTCGGCGCCGACGGACTCGACGAGCACGCCCGCCGCGCGCTGGGTCTCGGCGAAGGCGCCGAGCCCCGCGGCGTCGGCGTCGGAGGTGGCGACCACGAGACCGCCCTTGGCCTCCCACTCGACCTCGGCCGGGCCGGGTCCCAGCTCCTCCCTCAGGC
This sequence comes from Stackebrandtia sp., assembly GCF_035643755.1. Lineage (NCBI taxonomy): Bacteria > Bacillati > Actinomycetota > Actinomycetes > Glycomycetales > Glycomycetaceae > Stackebrandtia > Stackebrandtia sp. The sequence continues at coordinate 2,248 of NZ_DASQPW010000091.1, forward strand.
CCGCGAGAAGCCGCGGCCACAACCGTCGGGAATGGACGGCCAGCTCCAGCCCGGGGCCGGGGGCCTTGTCGGACACCAGGACGTTGCCCTCGCCCGAGGCGGTGGTCCCGCCGGCGGGGGAGCCGCGGTCGCACACCAGCACCCGCAGTCCCGCCGCACTCAGCGCCTCGGCGCAGGCCGCGCCGATCACGCCCGCTCCGGCCACGACGACGTCGGCGGTTCGCACCGGCATCGCCTCCTTCGTTCAATAAAATGAACGACGCCAGGTTATTCATCGCCGCCGTGCGGTGTCAAGCGCCCCGACGGCGACGGGTACTCCAGCATCAGCACCGAGGTCACGGGCCCGTCGACCGCCTCGTAGTCGTGAGGGGCGGCGGCAGGAAAGCAAAGGTAGTCGCCCGGCCCCAGCTCGTGGGGCGATTCGGGCGGACCCACCCGCAGCCGCCCCGTGGTCACCGCGACGTGCTCGCGCCCGGGATGCCCCCGCGAGCGCTGCACCGCCCCGGGCCGCACCCGCTGGTCGTACAGCTCGATGACCGTGCCCGCCACGTCCATGCGCCGCAGCATCCGCAGGTCCACGGCGTTGGAGCTGAGCACCTCGAGATCGCCCGAGCGCACCAGCATCACCCCGGGGTCGGTGTTCTCGTTCAGCAGCGACGACACGGGCACCCCCAGGCCGTTCGACAAACTGAACACCGTCTCGATGGTGGGGTTGCCGATCCCCGACTCCAGCTGCGACAACGTCCCCTTGGCGATGCCCGAGCGGCGCGCCAGCTCCGACAGCGAGATCCCGGCGTCGCCGCGCAGCCGCCTCAGATTCGCCGCCAGGGCGGCGGCGGCCCGTTGCCGCGCCATTCATCCTCCTCAATTGACTTTCCGCGCAGCAGCGTACTCGGTACATCTAGACTCGCGCGGTGACCGACTTCGAGATCCGCGCGGCCGTCGCCGAAGACCTGCCCGCGATCGTGGCGATGCTCGCCGACGACCCGCTGGGCGCCGCCCGCGAAACGCCGCACGACCTGGCGCCGTACCGACGCGCGTTCGACGCCCTGGACACCGACCCCCGCCAGCATCTCCTGGTGGCCGCGCGCGCCGGGCGCGTCATCGGGGTGGCGCAGCTGACCGTCATCCCCGGCCTGTCGCGCACCGCCATGACCCGCGGCCAGATCGAGGGCGTGCGCGCCCATGCCGACGCGCGCGGCGCGGGCGTCGGGGCCGCGCTGATCGAACACGCCGTGGACCTGGCGCGCGGCGCCGGTTGCGGCCTGGCGCAGCTGACCACGGACATCAGCCGCGCCGACGCCCACCGCTTCTACGAGCGGCTCGGCTTTGTCAAGTCCCACTACGGATACAAGCTCC
>NZ_DASQPW010000092.1:0-28403 GCF_035643755.1 Stackebrandtia sp.
CGGCGCGCCGCAGCTCGGCGGCCAGACCGGCGGCGCCGCCCGCGCTCAGCGCCGCGTCGTTGCGGGCCAGCCAGGCATCGTGGCGCTCGGTCTCCAGCTCGATGGCCAGGCGGCTCAGCCACGGAGCGTCGAGCCCCGCGAACGCGTCTCCCCGCCACAGTTTGAGCGCTTCATCCAGGATGGACGCCGCGTCCGCGTCGCCGCGGGCCCGGCTCACCATGGCCCGAAACCGGTGCAGGTCAACGATGTTCGGGTCCGCGTCGAAGACATAGCCGCCGCCGCGGCGCGCGATCACCCCGGGCAGCGCGCGCCGCAGCCGCGACATGTAGTTGTACAGGCTGTCGTGGCCGCGGGTCCCCTGGCCGTCGCCCCAGATCCGTTCCGCGACGGCGTTGGTGGACAACACGGCGCCGGGGTCGGCGGCCATCACCGCCAGCACGGCGCGCTGCCGCGCGTGCCCGATGTCGATGAGGCACCCGCCATCGCGCGCCTCCACCGGACCCAGTACCCGAATCTCCATGCCGTCCTCACCGTGTCCCGCTCGTCTCAGACGGCGTCAAGTTTGTCCTGGATGGACTGTGCTAGATCGTCGCGGCGCTGGGATCGCAGCAGCCGCACCGACTCGCGCCACGCCTCGGTCGCCGCGGCGGTGTCGCCCAGCGCCATGAGGCTGTCGCCGAAGTAGCCGAGACCGTCGGCGACCGTGTACATGTTTCCATTGCGGCGGTTCCAGTCCATGCTCTTTTGGTACAGCTCGACGGCACGGGCATGCTCGCCCGCGCGCGCGGCGATGTACGCGAGACTGTCGTAGGTGTCGTGTGTGGAATCCTCGTGACCGCCCGCCATGAAGATCGCCAGCGCCGCCTCGCACGACTCGCGGGCGGAGTCGAGCTCGCCGAGATGGGCCTGGTAGTACCCCACGGCGTTGAGGGCGCGGCCCCGCCACAACGTGTTGCCCGAGGCCACCGCCACGTCCAGGACGCGGCGGGCCTTGTCCAGCGCCGTGGGGTAGTCCCCGCGAAGCTCGCTGATCAGGGCGAAGGCGGCGTGGGCGTGCAGCTGTTCCTGGAAGTCCCCGACGCGCTCGGCGAGTGCGATACCGGACTCCAGCGCCCCCGCGGCCCTGTCGAAGTCGCCCGCGCGGGTGAGCATCCTGCCGAGGCTGACGTACGACACGGTCATGGCCTCGGGATCGCCCAGTCGCCGCGCCGCGCCGAGCGCGCGGTTCGCCATCGCCACGCCGTCGGTCATGCGGGCCTGAGCCCATTGGAAGGGCATGACCGTCCATCCCAGACGCCACGCGTGCTCGTCCATGTCGAGCCGATCGGCGATCTGTTGCGCCGCCAACAGGTTGGCGTATTCGACGTCGAACCACTCGACCGCGCCCGAACGGTCCGCGGTTCCGGTGACCGCCCCGATCACGGCGGGGGCCCTGGAGATCCGGGCCCGCTCGGGGGTCAACGCGCACGCGACCGCGTAGGAGGTTTGGACATAGTGGTCGACCAGCCGGCGGCGGGCGGAGTCCTGCCGGGCCGGGTCGATGGACTCGGCGGCCCGCTCGGAGGCGTACAGGTACGTCAGGTCGTGCATCCGGTAGCGGCCGTGGACATCGCGCTCCACCAGGTGGGCGTTCTCGATCTCCCGCAGGTCGCGGCGCACCGCCGGGCCCCGCGAGGCGGTGAGGCTGGCGATCGCGTCGGCGCTCAGCGCGGTGGTGGATCCCAGGCCCAGCAGGGTGAACGTGGACTGGGCGTCGGGGGTCAGGGCCCGCACCGAGGCCTCGCACACCGACCGCAGGCTGGCCGACAGGTCGCCGGTCTGCATGCCGTCGAGGATGCCGGCGCGGTCGCGCAGGTCGGCGGCGAGCCGAGACAGCGGTAGGTCGGGGCGAACCGAGGCGTTGGCGGCCAGGATGCCCAGGGCCAGCGGCAATCCGCCACAGTGGCCGATCAGGTCGGCCACGGCCTCGGGCTCGACGGCGAGCCGCTCGCCGCCCAGCTGCGCGACCAGGGCGCGGCGCGCGTCGGTATCGTCCAAAGTGGTCAATGCGACCCTTCCGGCGCCGTGCGAGGCCATCAGACCGGCGAGGTCCAGGCGGCTCGTGACGACGGTGACGGTGCCGGTGCCGGGCAACAGCGGCAGCACCTGGCGGTGGTCGCGGACGTTGTCCAGGATGACCAGCATCCGGCGGCCGTTGGTCAGGCTGCGCAACAGCCCCGACGCGGCGTCCAGATCGGACGGTATCGACGACTCGGCGACGTGCAGCGCCGCGAGCATGACGCGCAGGGCGTGCTCGGAGGTCATGGGGGACTGGGCGGGGTCGAAGCCGTGCAGGTCGACATACAGCTGGCCGTCGGAGAAGCGCGGCGCGTTGTCGTTGGCCCAGCGTTGCGCCAGCCACGTCTTGCCGATCCCGCCCGGCCCGCACAGCGTCACGATCGGGGTGTCGCCGGACGTCAGCGCGTCCAGGCGCGCCAGCTCGGCGCCGCGACCCGTGAAGTGGCCCGCCAGGTGCGGCACCTGTCGCGGCACCGCCGCCGGCGCGGCCGACGCCGCGGGCTCGTCGTCTTCGGACAGGACGCGCCGATGGGTCTCGCGCAGCCGGGTCCCCGGGTCGGCACCCAGGTGTTCCAGCAGATGGCGGCGGGTGGCCTCGAACCGGGCCAGGGCCTCGGCGCGCCGTCCCGTGCGGCTCAGGGCCAGCATCGCCTGGGCGGCCAGCCGCTCGTCGCCGGGGCGTTCGCGCGCCGCGCGCTCCACCTCGGACACCACCCGCTCGGGCTCTCCCGCGTCCAGCACGGCGTCGTTGCGCGACAGCCAGGCGTCGTAGCGCTCGGTCTCCAGCTCGATCGCGAGGCCGCTCAGCCAGGGCACGTCGATGCCGTCGAACGCCTCTCCCCGCCACAGCCCCAGCGCCTCGTCCCAAACGGACGAAGCGTCGTCGGCGGTGGCCGCGTCGGCGACCAGGGCCCGAAACCGGTGCAGGTCAACGATCCGCGGATCCTCGTCGAAGACGTAACCCCCGCCGCGCCGCGCGATCACCCCGGGCAGCGCGCGCCGCAGCCGCGAAATGTAGTTGTACAGGCTGTCGCGGTGCCGCGCGCCGTTGTCGGGCCCCCAGACCCGATCGGCGAGGGTGTCGGTGGACAGCACCGTCCCGGCGTCGACGGCCAGCACCGCCAGCACCGCGCGCTGCCGGGCATGCCCGATGTCGACGGCCCGACCGTCGGCGACCGCCTCCACCGCGCCCAACAACCGGATGTCCATGACCCTCCTGACGTTTCGGCCCCAAGCCTTCCGCGCTGATGCGACGGGAGAATCACGAATACATGCCATTCAGCCGCCGGGCCGTACCCGGGAAAGCTTGTCCGGGTTGAGGACAGCGTAGATCGCGCGGATGCGCCCGTCGTGGACGTCGATGGTGACCAGCTGCTCGAGGCCCGGATCGCCGATCCACGCCGCCGGGGTGCCGTTGGCGTCGACGATGCGGACGTCGGTGAACCGGAACTTCTCCAGCAGCCCGGCGATGAAGGCGCGCACGTTGTCCAGCCCGACGATCGGGCGCCGGGCGGCGCGCACCTTGCCGCCGCCGTCGTTCCAGGCCACCACGTCCTGGCTGAGCAGCGCCGTCAGCGCGTCCATGTCGCCGCTGTGGGCCGCGTCCAGGAAACCCTCCAGCAGGCGCTCATGGTCCGCTTTGGATGGATGGAACTCGCTCTCGGTGCGTCGCAGTCGTTTCGTCGCCCGGTGATGCAGCTGCCGGCAGGTGGTGACGGGGACGTCGATGATCTCGGCGATGGACTGATAGGGGTACCGGAACGCCTCGCGCAGCACGAACACCGCGCGCTCGGACGGCGTGAGGCGCTCCATGAGGTGCAGGGCGGCCATGGACACCGTGTCGCGCAGCGCGATGGTGTCCAGCGGCCCCAACTCCTTGGACTCCACCGGTTCCGGCAGCCACGGGCCGACGTACGCCTCCCGGGTGACCCGGGCGCCGCGCAGCTGGTCCAGGGCGAGATGGGACACGATGGTGACGAGAAAGGCCCGCGGCTCGTCCACGGCGTCGCGGTCGGAGCCGACCCACCGCAGATACGCGTCCTGAACGATGTCCTCGGCGTCCCACATGCTGCCCAACAGCCGATAGGCCAGGCCGAGCAGCAGCGGCCGGTGCTGTTCGAAGACGTCCATGAAGAACCCTTCCGATCCCGTGTGCCTTCACGTTACCGCGATCGGGTCGTCGGCCAGCTCGGCCGCGAAACCCTCCCGCCAGGACGCGTAGCGGGGCCGCCAGTTCAGCTCGAGGCGGGCCCGGGCGTTGTCGGCCCCGCGCAGCCGGTTCGTGAACGCCACGCCCCAGCCACCCACGGCCAGCCGGGCCAGCGCCACCGGCACCCGCCTGGGTTCGGGCGCCCCCAGCATCCGCGCCAGGCCAGGAAGCCATTCGGTCACCGGCGCCGGGTGGTCGTCGACCACGTTGAGCACGCCGGTGGCCCGGCGGTCCAGCGCGGACACGATCGCGGTGGCGGCGTCGTGGGTGTGAGTGAAGGAGTACACGGCCGCGCCCTGGCCCACCCGCGGCATCCTCCCGGCGCGCACCGCCGCGGTGATGGAACCGTTCGCGCCGTAGTGGGTGCCGGGCCCGTACAGGTGCCCGAACCGCAGCACCAGGCCGCCCGCGGCGGCGGTGAGCCGCTCCAGCTCGGCGAGCGCGGCGATCGAGGACCGGAACTGCCTCGGCGGGTCGGTCCATATCGCGGCGTCCTCGTCGGCGGGGCCGTCGGCGGGACGGTAGAGGTACGCCAGCGACTGCACCACGATTCGCTTCACGCCGGCGGCGCGGGCCGCGTCGACCAGGTTGCGGGTTCCCTCGGTGCGCAGCCGGTTGGTCAGGGCGAACTGCCCGGTCATCTTGCGGGGGTTGATGTCGGCGGGCACCGCGGTGGCCAGGTGCACGACCGCGTCGGGGGCGGCCCGGCTCACGAACCGCCGCACGGCCGCGGCGTCCAGCAGGTCGACGCCGTCGCGGCGGTTCAGCCCGATCACCTCGTGCCCGACGGCGCTCAGCAGCGGAACGAGCTGGCGGCCGATGACCCCGGTGGATCCGGCGATGACGATCTTCATGATGACTCCCTTGTCGTCGTTGGCGGCTACTGGACGAACCAGGCCGCGCGAACGTGACAACCGGGAGTCATGACGCGCGTTACATCGCGAAGACCTCGAAGGGGGTGGCCTTGCGGCCGCCGAAGCGGGCGGCGGTCCGCAGCGCCATGGCGCGCAGGAAGTCGTCCGGGTCGGCCATCGGGTGCGACTCGCCCAGCGCCGCCAGGTAGGCCGCGTGCTTCGACAGCGACTCCACCGCCGCGTCGAGGGTGTCGGTGATGTCGACGGCGTGGGTCGCCTCCGGGGACCCCGCCACGGCCAGCAGCCGCACGCCCGACCAGGGCTCCAGGTCGAGATCCCTGAAGAGCCAACGGTTCGCGGCGTCGCGGATCGCGTCGAACACGGCGTTGCCGACGTTGCGGTGGTCGGCCATGTTGAGCATCCCGGGCCCGAAGGTGGGGTGGTGGTTGATGGTGATGACGACCTCGGGGCGGTGGCGGCGGATCGCCGCGGCCAGGTCGCGGCGCAGCGCCACGCTGGCCTCGATCAGGCCGTCGGGGTGGTTGAGGAACTCCACGGTGTCGACGCCGACGACGGCGGCGCTGGCGACCTGCTCCTCCACGCGCAGCGGCCCCGCGGTTTCGGGCGGCAGGTTGTCCATTCCGGCCTCGCCCTTGCTGGCCAGGACGTAGACCACCTCGCGCCCCATGCGGGTCCAGCGGGCGATCGCCCCGGCGGCGCCGTACTCGAGGTCGTCGGGGTGGGCGACGATGGCCAGCGCCCGGGACCAGCCGTCCTCGGGGAACGGCTCCAGTGTGGTCAATGTGGACATGGGATGCTCCCGGGGCCGACGTTGTGAGGCGTTCACACTATAGGCCCGGGGGGCGACGGACGGTCGGTCAATCGGTGTGGGCGGCCAGGCCCTGCAGCGCGGAGTCGCCCTCGCCCTTGGCGCCCACCACCCATGCGGTGGTGGAGCCGGGGGCGCAGGCCACCGCGTACAGGGAGCTGGAGTCGTCGGTCACCGGGCCGGTCTCGGGGGTGACGGTCTGGCCGTCGCCGCGCAGCACGACGCCCTCGCCGCGCTGGGTGTAGCCGGTGAGCAGCACCCCGTCGTGGCCGTCGGGTCCGACGCCGTAGATCCAGGCGGTGGTGTCGGGGCCCTTCACTTGCGTCCACTTGGTACCGTCCGATGTGAGCAGGACGGGGGTGGCCGACATCGGGTCGCCGAAGGTCTTCTTGGTGAATCCGGCGGCGTACAGGTTGTCCCCGGACGCCACGACGCCGGTCAGGTCGACGTCGGGGGCGTCGAGCGCGGGCGCGTCGGCGATGGTCCACTTGTCGTCCTGCCAGTGCAGGATGTACGCCGATCCCTTCGTGCCGTCGTCGTAGCGGCCGACCGCCCAGGTGTCGCCGGAGTCGGTGACCACGACGTCGTTGAGGCAGGTGTTCTTGGCGCCGTCGGGAACCGGCAGCGCGGTGAGGTTCCACTTGCCGTCCCACCGCTGGGCGTAGGCGGTCTGTGCGGTCTGGTCCTCGTTGGAGGCGCAGCCCACCGCCCACGCGCCGGTCTTGGTGTTGTCCACCGCGTACAGCTCCGCGGACTGACCGCTGGGGACGTCGGGCGCCGGGGTCGGCACGTCCTTCCACTCCTTGCCGTCCCAGCGGGCGGTCATGGCGCCGGAGGCGCCGACCCCCACCGCCCACGCGTCGTCATTGCTCACATAGGACACCGCCGTCAGCGCCTTTCCCTTGGGGGTCGGTGCCTGCTCCCAGGAGTCGCCGTTCCAGTGGGCGGCCACGGTGCCGCTCCAGGTCTGGTCGACGGTGTAGCCCACCGCCCACATGTCCTTGTCGGAGATGGCGTCCACCGCGTCGAGGGCGTACTTGCCGTCGATGGCGGGCGCCTTGGTGACCGTCCACGTGATCGCGTCGCCGGCGTAGGCGTTGGTGGCGGCGATCAGGCCGGCCGCGGCGACGGCCGCCGTGGCGGCGGTGGCCAGCACGGCGACGCGTCGCCGGCGGGGGAGTCGGAGTCGAGGCATGGGGCGCGGTCTCCTTCGCATGCGCGGTAGGTGGTCGAGCAATTCGAAACCTATGGCACACATGCTCACGTTTCAATACGTTGGTCACCGCGCGATCGCCGAATGTGGTCGGGTTATGGCGCCGTGCGGCGGTGCGCTTGCTCACTTCCGCGTGACACCGCGGCCGTGCCGCCGTAGCGTATGAGACATCAATGTCTCAAATGAAACGAAAAGGTCTCGATCATGGGTAGGGCCGAAATCGGCGTGGCGGCGCTGCGCCTGCTCAACATCGACCCCACCGCGTCGATGGCGCAGCTGGCCGCGGCCGCCGGCGTCAGCCGCGCCACCATGCACCGCCACTTCGCCACCCGCGAGGAGCTGGTGAAACACCTGGGCTGGCTGAGCCTGCGATCCTGGCGGGACGCGCTGGACGCCGCGCGCATCGACGAGGCCGTCGACAGTGGAGACACGGCCCGGGCCCGCGAGGCGCTGGACGGCCTGTGCCGCGAACTGGTGCGCGACGCCGCCGAATACGGCTTCACCCTCACCGAGCACTCCCTGGAGTCCGACGACGACATCGTCTCGGCCAGCGAGATACAGGCCAAGCGCGAATACGCTTTTTACGTTGCCGCCCAAGACCTCGGGGTGATTCGGGCCGACCTTCCCGTGCCGTGGATCGCCAACGCCGTCTTCGGGCTGCTCGTGGGGCTGCGCCGCTGCCTCAGCCACGGCGACATCGCCGTGCGCGACGCCGAGCGGTTGCTGCGCGAGACGCTGCTGGGCGGCATCGGCGCCTGAGAAGCCTTCAAGGAATCGAGGTGAGATATGACCACGCTGGTACGCCTGCGCTCTGAGTCCGCGTCGGGCGCGGACCGCGATCCCCGACGCTGGGTCGGGCTGGGTGTGTTGTGCGCCAGCCTGCTCATCGTCGTCATGGACCTGACCGTCCTCAATGTGGCGTTGCCCGCCATCGCCGTCGACCTGCGCCCCAGCTCCACCGAACTGCTGTGGATGGTCGACGTCTACGGCCTCGCCGTGGCCGGCTTCCTGGTCACGGCCTCGGGTCTGGCCGACCGCTTCGGCCGCCGCCGCATGCTGCTGATCGGCTACGCCGCCTTCGGCGCCGTCCCGCTGTTGGTGCTGTTCGCCGACACCGCGGGGTGGCTGATCGCGCTGCGGGCGCTTTTGGGGCTGGGCGGCGCGTTCATCATGCCGTCCACCATGTCTATGATCCGTGACCTGTTCACCGACGCCACCGAACGCGCCGTCGCCCTGGGCCTGTGGGGCGCCATGGCTGCCGTGGGCGGCGGCCTCGGCCCGATCATCGGGGGCGTCCTGGTGCAGAACTTCGGCTGGCACGCGGCCTTTCTCATCAACACCCCGATCATGGTGCTGGCCATCGGCTTCGCCCTGTGGCTGCTGCCCGAATCGCACGGACGCGCGATGCCCTGGGACATACCGGGAATCGTGTTGTCCATTGTCGGCATGGTCGCGTTGATGTACTCCATCAAGACCTTCGGCAAGCACGGGCTCGCCGACCCGTCCGCCGCCGCTGCCGCGTTCGTCGCCGTGGTTTCCCTGGGGACGTTCGGATGGCGCTGTCTGCGCCGCCGCGAGCCGCTCCTGGACATCCGCCTGCTGCGCAAGCCCGTGCTGTCGGCGGGGCTGCTGTGCGCCCTGGTGTCGTCCATCGCGATGGCCGCCATGATGCTGCTGCTGGCGCAGTGGATGCAGCTGGTGGAGCACTACACGCCGATCGAGACCGGAATCCGGCTGCTGCCGGTGGCCATCGTGTCCGGCGTGATCTCTCCGCTGGCGCCCCACCTGGCCAAGCTGATCGGCACCCGCGCGGTGATGGCCGGCGGCCTGGCCGTGGGCGGCGCGGGCTTCGCCACCCTGTATCTGGGTGGCGGCCACCTCGACTACACCCTGGTGGCCGTGTCGCAGGCCCTGGTGGGCGTCAGCATGGCGACCCTGGCGATCGGCTCGGCCGTGATCGTGGCCGCCGTCCCCGCCGAGCGCACCGGAAACGCCGCCGCCATGGAGGAGACCAGCTTCGAGGTCGGCAACGCCCTGGGCGTGGCCATCCTGGGCAGCATCGCCGCGGCCATGTTCCGCGACCTGCTCAACCCCGGCTCCCTGAAGTCCCTCGGCGTCGGCGGCGCCGACGTCGACACCGCCCGCGAGTCCGTGGGCGGAGCGCTGGCCGTCGCCGACGACCTCCACCTGCCCGTCCTCGCCGAGCACGCCCGGTCCGCCTTCACCGACGCGCTGGCCATGGTGGGCCTGGCCGGGGGAATCCTCATGATGCTGGCGGCGGTGGCCGTGTGGTTCATGACCCCGCGCGGCCTGACCATCGCGGACGGACACTGAGCCACCGTCAAGGGCCGCGCGGCGTGACGTGCGCTGCGCGGCCGAGCCCCGGCCGTAGTCCCACCGCTACCGGGATTTAGTATTGCCCCGGTTCGCGGGTTCCCCGAATGGAGCCCGCTAGCAGGCGCAACGTCGCGTCCCCGCCGCATCTCACACGTCTTCCGCGAGGAGCGCATCCATGACCACGCCCGACCGTCCCGTCATCGTCATTGCGGACAAACTCGCCGATTCCGCCGTGGCCGTGCTGTCCGGCGACTTCGACGTCCGGACCATCGACGGCACCGACATCCCCGCTCTGCACTCCGCGTTGGCCGACGCCGACGCCGTGATCGTCCGCAGCGCCACCCGCATCGACGCCGACGCGCTGGCCGCCGCGCCCCGCCTCAAGGTGGTGGCCCGGGCCGGAGTCGGTCTGGACAATGTGGACATCAACGCCGCCACCGAGCGCGGCGTCATGGTCGTCAACGCGCCCACGTCCAACATCGTCTCCGCCGCCGAACAGGCCGTGGCCCTGCTGCTGGCCACCGCCCGCAACACCGCCACCGCCGACGCCTCCCTGAAGCGCGGCGAGTGGAAGCGCTCGCAGTTCACCGGCGTCGAACTGGCCGGCAAGACCGTCGGCGTCGTCGGCCTGGGACGCATCGGGCAGCTGTTCGCCGCGCGGATGGCCGCCTTCGACACCAGGCTCATCGCCTACGACCCGTACGTCCAGCCCGGCCGCGCCGCCCAGATGGGCGTGCAGCTGGTGAGCCTGGAGGACCTGCTGCTGCAAAGCGACTTCATCTCCATCCACCTGCCCAAAACACCCGAAACCCTTGGGCTGCTTGGTAAGGCGGAACTGGAGAAGGTGAAGCCGGGCGTGCGGATCGTCAACGCCGCCCGCGGCGGGCTGATCGACGAGGCCGCCCTGGCCGAGGCGCTGTCGTCCGGGCGGGTCGCCGGCGCCGGCATCGACGTGTTCGCCACCGAGCCGTGCACCGACTCGCCGCTGTTCGCGCTGGAGAACGTGGTGGTGACGCCGCACCTGGGCGCCTCCACCCGCGAGGCGCAGGACAACGCGGGCCTGGCCGTGGCCAAGAGCGTGAAGCTGGCGCTGTCGGGCGAGTTCGTACCCGACGCGGTGAACGTCAAGTCCGGCGGCGGCGTCGCCGAGGACGTCCGCCCGCTGCTGCCGCTGGCCGAGCGCCTGGGCCGGGTCTTCACCGCCGTGGCCGGCGCCGCCGTGCAGTCGGTGACCGTCGAGGTGCGCGGCGAGGTCGTCGACAGCGACGTGTCGGTGCTGCAACTGGCCGCCACCAAGGGATTGTTCATGGACGTGGCCGAGCAGGTCACCTACGTCAACGCGCCCCTGCTGGCCGCCGACCGCGGCGTCGACGTCGGACTGTTCACATCGGCCGACAGCCCCGAGTACCGCAACCAGCTGACCGTGCGCGGGGCGCTGGCCGACGGCCGCAGCCTGTCGGTGTCGGGCACCGTCACCGCCGACCCCAGGGAAGTCCGCAAGCTCACCCAGATCGACGGCCACGACGTCGACATCGACGCCGAGGGCCCCCTGCTGATCCTGCACTACACCGACCGCCCCGGCGTGGTGGGCGTGATCGGCGGCGCGCTGGGCGACGGCGGCATCAACATCGCCGCGATGCAGGTGTCGCGCCGCGAGGCCGGGGGAGAGGCCCTCATGGTCGTCGCCTGCGACACCGAGGTCGCCGGCGACCTGCTCACCCGGCTGTCCGACACGGTGGGCGCCAGCGCCGCCAGTGTCGTCACGCTGACCGACTGACCCGACACGCCGCGACGCCCCGCCCGGTGTCGAGGTCCGGGCGGGGCGTCGTTGGGGGTGGCGGTTCTTACAGCTTGGCCTTGTACAGCAATCGGTTCGGGGTACCCGATGGGTTCCCCGTGATCACGCCGCTTGTCGAGTTGCTGACAATCCAGCTGTTGACCGTCGCGGAGGAGGCTTTCGGGTGGGTGGCCTTGTACAGGGCGCCGACCCCGGCCACGTGGGGCGAGGCCATCGACGTCCCGCTGATGGTGTTGGTGCCGCCGTTCAGCCACGTCGACTTGACGTTCACGCCGGGGGCGTAGACCTCGACGCACTTTCCCTTGTTGCTGAACGACGCGCGGGAGTCGTTGCTGGCGCTGGCGGCCACGGTGGTCACCTTGGACGCGCCGGCCGGGGACGAGCTACAGGCGCTGGCGTTGTCGTTGCCGGCGGCCACGGCGGTGAACACGCCGGAGTTGGCCATCCGGTTGGCCGCGGCGTTCACCGAGGAGTTGGAGCCGCCGCCCAGCGACATGTTGGCCACGGCCGGGCTGTTGTGGTGGGCGGTCACCCAGTCCATGCCGGCGATGACGCCGGACCACGAGCCGCTGCCGGAGCAGTCCAGCACCTTGACGCCGCGCAGCTTGACCTTCTTGGCGATGCCGTAGGTGGCCGAGCCGATCGTGCCGGAGACGTGGGTGCCGTGCCCGTTGCAGTCGGCCTTGCCGCCGCCGGCGGAGTTGAACACATTGGACGCCCGGCCGCCGAACTGCGTGTTGCCGGTGGCGATGCCGGTGTCGATGACGTAGGCGTACACATTGGAGGCCGTTGTCGAGTAGTGGTAGGTGTGCGACAGCGGGCGCTTGCGCTGGTCGATGCGGTCGATTCCCCAGGTGGCGTTGGACTGGGTGGTGTCGATGGTGGCCACGCCGTCCTCTTCGATCTTGGCCACGTCCGGGTCGTCTTGCAGCGCGCTCAGCTCGCCGTGCGACAGCCGGGCGCTGAAACCATTGAGCGCCGAGTGGTAGGTGAACAGTGGTTTCTTTGCCAGGGAACGGGTCTGGTCGGCGACGTGGGCGCCGTTCTTGAGGGTCACTATGTATTGACCGTCGATCTTTTGGCCGACGGTCTGGGTTATGTGCACCAGCGGGGCGGCGGGGGTGGCCTGGGCGGGCACCGCCGCGACGGCGACGAGCAGGGCGCTCGCGGCCACAATGGGCAGAAGTCTCTTCATCGACTCATCGTAGCGATGCCATGAATATATGTCTATATAGCTATTCAGTATGCCCGCGATGTCACGCTCGGTGACCGGCGGCGGGGGCCGGGGCGGGCACGGCGCGAACGCTGGGTCCCTTGACGGAGCGGATGATCGGCGCGGTCTCGACGCGCTGGACGGCCGGCAGCGCGCCCAGCCGCGACGACACGTACTCGTAGAGGTCGTGGACGTCGCGGCACACCACCGCGGCGATCAGATTGCTGGGACCAGTGGTGGCGGCGGCGAAGCCGATCTCGCGGTGGGTGGCCAGCGCGGCGCCCACCGCGCTCAGCTGCGACGGCGACACCGACATCCACAGCGCCGCGGTCACGGTGAGCCCGAAGGCCGCCGCGTCGATGTCGACGTCCATGATCAACGATCCACTGTGCAGCATTGCCTCGACGCGCCGCTTGGCCGTCGACTCCGAGCACCCCGCGGCCGCCGCCAGCCGCGGATACTCGGCGCGGCCGTCCAGCGCGAGCTCGGAGTACAGCGCCCGATCGGTGTCGTCCCAGGCGATCGGGCGCCGATCGACGGCGGGCGGCGCCAGCGCGGCGACCTGGCCGTCGTCGAGCACCGACATCAGGCCGACGTGTTCCCCCGCGCCGCCGAAGAAGGTGTGCACCAACAGATGCGCGGAGATCGCGTTGACCCGCGGCGTGTGGGGCAGCTTCTCCAGCAGCAGGGTGTCCCGCGCGGCCGTGTCGCGGGTCTGCACCACGAAGTTGATCTCGGTGCCGCCCGACACCAGGCTGATCCAGGCGGTGTCGCGGCGCCGCGCCAGCGCCGCCGCCAGGGACGCCGCGGCGTCGGGATTGCAGTGGATGCGCACCATCCAGCGCTCCTGCTTCAGCACGTGCTGGTCGGTTTGGGCGACCACCCGCACGATTCCGCGCGAGCGCAGTCGTCGGTAGCGCCGCGCCACGGTCTGATCGGACACCGCCAGCACCTCGCCGATGCGCGCGAAGGACGCCCGCCCGTTGATCTGGAGCGCGTGCACCAGCTGGCGGTCGAGGTCGTCGATGGATTCCACCATTGAACGGTATCCGATGTCGGATAACACCGGCCGCGCCCCGACGAATAGGAGATTCGCTTGTCGCGCCGCACCGTCGACGACGCGCCCAGAGACGGACTCGGGCGCGGAAGGGATCGTCATGCCGAAGCAACGCATCGCCATCATCGGCTCGGGCCTGGGCGGACTCGCGCTGGCGCAGGGCCTGCGCGACAGCAAGCACGAGGTGACCGTGTACGAGGCCGACGCGGGCCCCGCCTCGCGCCGCCAGGGCTACCGCCTGCACATCGACTCCGAGGGCATGGCGGCGCTGCGCCGCGTGCTGCCCGACGACCTGTGGCGGCTGTTCGTGGCCACGTCCCATCGGCCCCGGCCCGTGATGTCCATGCTGGACACGAACCTGAAGCCGCGGTTCAGCCACGGCGCCGACACCGACTCCGCGGCCGCACCCGACGCCCCCGAACACGTGGCGGTGTCGCGGCTGACGCTGCGGGAGATCCTCGCCACGGGTCTGGACCAACAAATCCGCTATGGAAAGCGTTGCGTGGGTTACGAACGCGACGGCTCGGCCGTGGTGGCGCGCTTCGCCGACGGCGGCTGGGCCACCGCCGACGTCCTGGTGGGCGCCGACGGCGTCAACTCCGTGGTGCGCGGTCGGCTGCTGCCGCACGCCCGAGTGATGGATTCGGGAATGCGCGGCATCTACGCCACGGTGGACCTCGACGACGAGACCCGCGAACTGTTCCCCGAGGCGATGTTCGGCGTCTTCGGCGCGATCGCCGACGCCGACCGCAACTGGCTCGGCGGCGCCCCCGTCGAGTTCACCGAGCCCCTCGCCGACACCGCCGCCCGCCTGGCACCCGCCGCCCGCCTCACCCCCACCGAGTCCTTCATGACGTGCGGATTCGGTGGCCGCGTGGAGAATCTGCCGTGCACCGACGCCGCACTGGCGACCATGAGCCCCGAGGAACTCCGCGACCTGGCGGCGTCGGTTGTCGCCGATTGGCACCCGACGATCGGCGAGATCGTGCGGCATTGGAGGCTCGACAGCGTCTTCCCGCTGTTCATCCGCTCCAGCGTCCCCGTGGCACCCTGGCGGCCCGGCCCCGTAACCCTTCTGGGCGACGCGATCCACGCCATGAGCCCCGCGGGCGGGGCGGGCGCCAACAACGCGCTGCGCGACGCCGCCCAGCTGTCCGCCGCGCTCGAGCGGGCCACCGAAACCGTTGCCGCCATTGGACAATACGAAGCGGCCATGCGCGACTACGGCTTCGCCGCGGTCCGCATGGCCGCCGAGTGGGGCCACAAGCTCTTCGGCCAACGTCGGCTGGAGACGGTCGTGGCTTAGCTTCCGCTTCCGATGCGGGGGAAGGGGGAGGTGGAGAACACCACCTCCACCCCCACATCGAAGTACTGCGATAGCCTCAGCGCCAGATACAGACTGGGGCTGTATTCGCCGCGCTCCAGGTACCCGATCGTCTGATAGTGGACGCCGAGGGCGTCGGCGAGCTGACGCCGCGAGATCCCCCTTTCGGCGCGCAACATCGCGATCCGGTTGTAGATCGTCTCGTTGCTCACCGTTCGGTGTCCCTTCTCGACTGTGGTGACGTCGCGGCGCGCATCACCTTACGTTTTGCATCGCGCGCTCCTGGCGCTCGGCCACCGCGGAGCCGGACTCCCGACGCGCCATGCGGCGCAGCAGGGCGGGCGCCAGCACCAGTCCGAGGATTGCCCACAGCGCCAGGACACCGAAGGTCTCCAGGGGACGCCAGGACGCCCCGATCTCGACGTGGACGGCGGAGGCCGGTAGCAGCGCCGAACGCATTCCCAGTCCCATCCAGTACATCGGGAACGCCTGGCCGATCCACTGTAGCCAGGGGGGTAGCGCGGTGATGGGGTAGAAGATGCCCGAGATCGCCGTCAGGGCCATGATCGGCATCATGACAAATCCCAACATCCGGGGATTGGTGAACAGCGAGCCCAAAGCCGCGCCGATGGGCATGGTGGCGAACAGCCCCACGACGACGACGAGCAGCAGCGTCAGCCACTGACCGGGGCCGGAGAAGGACACGCCCGGGAAGAACAGCAGACCCATCGTCAGCAGCACGACGACGCCGAACATCACGAAGGCCGCCGTGGACACAATGGATCCGATCAGGTACCCGGTCATGCCGCCGGGGATCGCCTTGTTGCGCAACAGGGTGCCGTCCTCGCGCTCCGACACGATCTTGCCGATCACGCCCATCATGCCGCCGAACATCACGTTCATGCCCATCATGCTGGGCAGCGACATCGAGCCCAGCGACACCGGTGATCCCGGAATGTCCACATTGCGCAAAAAGAGGATCACCACGATCGCGATGCCGGTGGGGAAGATGAATCCGAACAGATCGGACGGTGAGCTCATGGTGTGCTTGAAATCCAGCCAGCCGCGTTTCAGTCCGGCGGTGTAGGGGGTGGTTCGCTGGTTCATTGCTGGGCCTCCTGGAACTGACGAATCGCGGTGCCACCCTGGCCGGACTCGAACTGCTGCACCATCGCGATATAGGTCTCCTCGAGGCTGGCGCGCCGCACCTC
The DNA here is from genome assembly GCF_035643755.1 of Stackebrandtia sp. NCBI lineage: Bacteria > Bacillati > Actinomycetota > Actinomycetes > Glycomycetales > Glycomycetaceae > Stackebrandtia > Stackebrandtia sp. The sequence goes on from NZ_DASQPW010000092.1 coordinate 16,104, forward strand.
GAGGTTCTCGACGTCCTCGCCGTGGTCGGCGAAGAGCTTGCGGACGAACGACGTGGCGTCGGTGGTGGAGTGCACGAAGAACTCCCCGTCGCGGCTCCACTTCACCTCGGCCTCGGTGGACATCTTGCGGGCCAGGTAGTCCGCCGAACCGTCGGCGATGATGTGGCCGCCGGCCAGGATGACGATCCGGTCGGCGAGCTTTTCGGCCTCGTCCAGGTCGTGGGTGGTCAAAAGGATCGTGGTGTTATCCAAATCGGACAAACGGTGGATCAGATCGTGGAAGTCGCGCCGGGCGTGCGGGTCGAATCCCACGGTGGGCTCGTCCAGGAACAACAGCTCGGGGCGCCCGACGATGCCGACGGCCACGTCGAGGCGGCGGCGCTGTCCGCCCGACAGCGTCATGATCTTCTTGTCGGCCTGCTCGGTCAGCCCGACGGTGCGCACCAGGTCGTCGGGGTCCCAGGGGCGCGTGGTGCGGTCCGTCGAGTAGGGACGGTAATAGGTTCCCAAGTGCTCCAACAGTTCCCGCACCCGCCATTTGCCGTGGTCGCGCCAGGACTGCAGGACGACGCCGAGCCGGGAGCGCCACTCCTCCTTGCCGTGGGCCGGGTCGATGCCGAGCACCGACACGTCCCCGTCCGAGCGCATCCGAAACCCCTCGAGGATCTCGATCGTGGTGGTCTTGCCCGCCCCGTTGGGGCCCAGCAGGGCCAGCACCTCACCGGCGTTGGCGGTGAAGTCGACGCCCGTGAGCACGTCCTTTGTCCCGTAACGCATCCGCAGGTCGCTGACCGATATGACCGGCGAGTCGGCGGCGGGGGCGGCCCGATCCGATCGCACTGTGTCAGACATAGGTGTTCTCCTATCGAACTAATACCTATGTCAATAGATAGCACATGTACTACACATCGCCGCACACGGGCGATGTGTAGTACATGTCTGTTCGGGTCAGGCGGCGCTCGGCGTGATGACGACCGTGCGTTCCGGGTCGAGTTTGCGCATGTAGGGGTCGGCCTTGCGGGCGCCGTACGTCGCGCTCCAGAACACGATGAAGCTCAGCGCGCCGACCAGCAGCAGGGTGGACAGCAGGGTGCTGGTGTCCAGCGGGAACAGGTAGATCAGCGGCAGCCGGGCCGCCGACTCGCCCAGCAGCACCCCGCCCCACGTCAGGGTCATGACGTAGTAGATGCGGCGGAAGCCGGAGTCGTTGGCGTACAGGTGGTCCCAGTCGCGCAGTGTCGCGGCGTCCTCGCCGCTGCGCTGCTTGGCGATTCCGTAGGCGGCGGGCCGCCTGGCCAGGCAGGTGGCGACCAGGAGGATGCCGGCCGCCGCGGTGGTCACCGACTTCATCGCCAGCAGGAACCGCGCGTCCCCGGCGATCAGCGACACCGACATGCCGAGGCCGAACATGAAGGCGGTGAACAGCGCGACGCCGCTGACCTTGCGGTTGATCGCCACGCCGATGGCGGTGCGCACCAGGCCGAGCGCCGTGCCGACCAGCAGCGACAGCAGTTCGCCGGCGCCCAGCAGCCGCAGCAGGTAGTAGCCGCCGACCACGGGGGCCACGTCCAGTCCGATGATGTGGATCAATACTTTGATGTTCTTGCGTGCTTCGCTCACGTTTTCCTCGTTCTTCTCGGGGTTGGGTTCAGACGTTCAATGTGGACTCAAGCCAGTCGCCGATCCGGGCGGCCGCCAGCCGCGCCGCTCCCACCTGGCAGTGGGCGTCGGCGCCCTCCTCGGCGGTGAATTCGGCGAAGGTCTTGGGGCAGTTCAGATGCGCGTACAGCTCGGCGGGCTGCCCGGCGAAGGCGAAATCGGCCGGGGCGTCGCACACCAGGGTCGGACAGGCGATCCGCTCGGCGATCCCGTCGCCGACGTGATAGTCGAACATGGCCGCGACGTACTCGCGCGGCGTCGCCGAGCCGGTGACCCACATGCCGTGCTGGACGGCCCAGCGCGCGGTGGGGTCCTCGCGGAGCCGGGCGCCCGCGTCGAGCGGGACGTTGGCACACACCAGCGCCTTGGCCTGCTCACGCGATAGTTCGAGCCCTCGCATCGCCACCGAGGCCATGTCGTACAGGCCGTTCCAGGCCACCAGGGCGGCGACGCGGGGCTCGAAGGCCGCGGCACGCGGCGCCAGCACCCCGCCCATGCTCAGGCCCAGCAGACCCATCCGCGCGCCGTCCACCTCGGGCCGGGCCTCGGCGTAGTCCAGCACGGGCGAGACCACGTTCTCCCAGTCGGGGCGAAACACCAGACCCTCGCGGTGCATCGGGCCGGCCTGGCCGGGCCCGTCGAACGTCAGCACGTGGAAGCCCCGCTCCACCAGGGCGGCGGCGGGCTGGAAGTGCAGTTCCTCGGCGCCGCCGTCGAATCCACTGTGCATGATCATGGTGGGGCCGGGGGTCGGGGCGTTCGGCGCGGTGTAGAAGTAGCCCGGCAGCGTGGTGCCCTCGTACGGGATCCTCACCGGCTCGATGCGGGTGTCGGACAGCTCGGTGAAGCGCTCGAAGCAGGCCACCGCGTCCTCGTACGCCGCGTTGACGCGCGGGTCGCCGGACGCGTTGCCGTGCAGGAAGAACTCCGCCGAGCGGAAGTAGTTGAACGCCCTCAGGTAGCCGTCGCGGGCGCTCACCTGGTGGCCCGCCCTATCGGCGGCCGCGGCGTCGGCGGCGACGCGACGCGCGGTGGCGTGCCACTCGTCGTGCCAGCTGTCGTAGTCGCCCTCGGTGATGGCTTGCGCGGTGGTCAGTACCTCGCCGAAGTCCGCTCCGCCGTAGGCGATGTGGTTGAACAAACGCAGGGTCTCGTACCAAAAGGTGCTGTCTTTTTCAAAGACGATCGGGCGCATGGTCCCCTCCTTAATGCGAAATGATTCGCGACAAGAGCAACCTAACACGCGTCCGGCGCTTAATGCAACAGGGATCGCGTTAATATCTCGGTATGAATGCCACACCGCCCGCCAAGCGTCCGGGGGGCCGCAGCGCCCGGATCCGCGACGACGTGCACGAGGCCGTGCTCGACCTGCTGCACAGCGACGGCTGGGGCGAGATCACCATCGCGATGATCGCCGAGCACTCGGGGGTGCATCAGGCGACGATCTACCGGCGCTGGGGGAGCGTTCCGGGGCTGCTGGACGACGTGGTCACCTCGCGGCTGCTGACCACCCCGATGCCCGACACCGGAACGCTGCGCGGCGACCTGGAGACCTTCGCGGCGCGGGTGGCCGAGAGCGTCGGCTCGCCGGTCGGGAGTATGTACCTGCGCGCTACGCTGCTGGCCAGCAAGAACGCGGGGGAGGCCCATGAGTACGGCTTCCTGGTCGACCGCGGGCTCGAGATTCAGGCCATGTTGGACCGCGCCGAGAAGCGCGGCGAGAGGGTGCCGCGGTTTCTCCAGCTGTTCGAGATCGTCTTGATCCCGATCTATTTCCACGGCATGTTCTTCGCCGCCGTCGGCCCCGACCACACCAAAACCCTTGTGGACCGTCTGATACGGATCGTGGAGGGGGTTGAGCCCGAACCCATGGACGGCTACTCCCGCACCTTCGCCGAACACTTCAACGCGGGCAACGGCTATCTGGGAAGTGACAAGGATCAATCATCCAGGAAGATGAGTTAATCAACCATCTGGATAATTACGTGTTAACGTCGGCGGCATGGACAACCCGCCGCGGCGCTCCCCGCAGTGCCCCGAACGCCTGCGCGACGCCGAACGCACCAAGCGCAAGCTGATGGACGCCGCGCTGGAGGAGTTCGCCGCCAAGGGATTCAGCGGCGCCCGCGTCGGCGACATCGCCGCGGCCGCCGGGGTGAACAAGCAGCTGATCAGCTACTACTTCGGGGGCAAGGAGGGGCTGTACCGCGCCATGCGCGACGAGTGGCGCGACGCCGAGCGCGAGAAGTCCGTCCCCGACACCTCCGCCGAGGACCTGATGCGCTGGTACCTGAGCAACAGCCTCGGCGACCCGCGCACCGTGCGGCTGGCGCTGTGGCAGGCCCTGTCGGGCGACCCCGACTTCGAGGACCAGTCCGACATCGACGAGGAACAGGAACAGATGCGCCGCCGCCAGGACAGCGGCGAGATCGCGTCCGAACTGGACCCCGCGTGCGTCCAGTTGGCCCTGATGGGGATGGTCATGGCCCCGGTCGCGTTTCGCAACACCGCCCGAAAGCTCCTCGGGATCGACATCGACGCCGAGGAATTCGAAAGTCGCTACGGCGATGCGCTGGCGCGCATACTCCAGCGCCTCGCCGAGCACCCCACAACTGAGAAGGGAAAACAATGACCACTTTGGTAACCGGAGCCCGCGGCAAGCTCGCGCGCGTCGTCATCGAGCGTCTCCTCGAAACGGGCGAGACCGTGCGCGCCGCCAGCCGCGACCCCCAGAACACCGACCTGCCGTCCGATGTGGAGCCCGTGCTGGTGGACTTCACCAAGCCCGAGACCCTGGCGCCCGCGCTCCAGGGCGTGGACAAGGTGTTCCTGTACGCCGCGCACGAGGGCATCGACGACTTCCTCGCCGAGGCCAAGAAGGCCGGCGTGCGCCGCCTGGTGCTGTTGTCCTCGGCGGCGGCGGGGATGCCGAACGCCGAGACCCACCAGATCGGCCGCATGCACGTCGCCGCCGAGAAGCCCATCGAGGAATCGGGCATCCCCTACACCTTCGTTCGCCCCGCCCAGTTCGCCACCAACTCGCTGTGGTGGGCCGAGTCGATCCGCGGCGAGGGCGTGGTCCGCGTGCCCTACCCCGAGGCCCGGGTCAACCCGATCCACGAGCGCGACATCGCCGACGTCGCGTTCCTGGCGCTGACCGCCGACGGCCACGAGGGCCACAAGTACATGATCGACGGCCCCGGCGGCATGACCCAGCGCGAGCAGGTCGGCGTGATCGCCGAGGCCATCGGCAGGGACATCACGGTCGAGGAGCTGCCGCGCGAGGTCGCCGAGAAGTACCTGCCAAGCGCCCTTTTGGACATGCTCGCCGCCGGCGGCATCGACAGCTACGGGCCGACCTCCGAGGCCGTCACCGGCAAACCCGCCCGCACCTATCGGCAATGGGCCGCCGACCACGCCGCCGACTTCTCCTGATCGCCGGCGCGGCTCACACTCCCGGTGGGTTCGCCGTGACGGCGGGCCCACCTGGGGTAGGAATATGCCGTGGAAACCGATGAGCTGGGGGAGAAGTACCGGCGCCGCACCATTCACCTCGACGCCGACGCCGAGGGCGACGTGGTCGCGACCCTGGTGCACCGGGTGGATTCGCCCGTGACGGGCAAGGCCGTGATGTACGTGCACGGCTTCTCGGACTACTTCTTCCATCCGCATGTCGCCGACTTCTTCATCGAACGCGGCTTCGCCTTCTACGCCATCGATCTGCGCAAGGCGGGGCGCAGCCTGCTGCCCCACCAGACCCCGCACTTCGTGCGCTACATCCCCGAGTACTTCGCCGAGCTGGACGCCGCGTCGAACATCATCCGCGGCGAGGACCTGCGCGAGTCCATCCTGGTGTACGCCCACTCCACCGGGGCGTTGACCGCCGCGCTGTGGGCGCATCGGATGCGCAAGTACCCGTGGCTGTCGGGGCTGATCCTCAACAGCCCGTTCTTCGAGCTCAACATCGGCGACGTGGTGCAAAAGGTCGGCGTCGTGCCGCTGGACATCGCCGGATTGCTGGCGCCCAAACGGATGTTCCCCGGCAACGGCACCAGCATCAATGTGGAGAGCCTGCATTCGAGCCTGCGCGGCGAATGGGACTTCAACCTCGAGTGGAAACCCCTGGAGGGCACCCCTCCGCGGCTGGGCTGGCTGCGCGGGGTGGACCGGGCCCAGCGCCGGCTGCGCCGGGGCCTGGACGTCCGGGTTCCGGTCCTGGTGGCCGCCTCGGGAGCGTCCTATCGCGACTCCGGCTGGGACGACGCGGTGCACACCTCCGACGCGGTGCTCGACGCCGACGACATCGTCTCGTGGGCGCCGAAGCTCGGCGCCGACGTCGAGGTGGTGCGCATCGACGGCGGACGCCACGACCTGGCGCTGTCGCGGATGCCCGCCCGCGAGCTGTTCTTCACCGAGATCGACACCTGGATGCGCAAGCACTCCCTGATCTCGTAGCGGAATAACCATACGGTTGGGGATGTTCGACCGGGAAAACGTTTACACCGGAGGGAAACGGCGATGTCTACGGTTCGAGTGGAACGCACCGACGACGGCTTCAGGGCCGTCAACGGCCGCGGCGGCGAGATCACCATCGGCGACAGCACCGACGAGGCCGCGTTCACGCCGGTGGAGCTGTTGCTGGCGGCGGTCGGCGGCTGCAACATCGTGTCGGTCGAGCCGCTGACGGCCAAGCGCGGCCACCGCCTGGTGCGCCTGGCCATGGACGTCGACGCCGAGAAGGTCGAGCGCAACCTGCTGGGGCCGGTGACCGTCACCTACGACGTGGAACAGCCCGCCGGCGACGAGCGGGCCGAGGAGATCTTCAAGGCGGTCGCCCACCGCGTCCACGAGCGCGCCTGCACCGTCAGCCGCACCCTTGCGGAGGGCACGTCGGTCACGGTCGACGCCTGAGGCGGTCGGATTTATCACAGCCCCCGGACGCCCGTCGGGGGCTAGTCTGAGCCTGACTCTGCAAACCCGGGGACCCCTGGTCGGCCCCGAGGACCACAATGGAGAGATGTCATGTCCCAGCACAACGAAGTGCCCAGTCTGTACGGACCGACCCGCAAGAACTCACGGGTACGCACCCGCGACCTGAGGAACGCCAAGGAACGCGGCGAGAAGTGGGCGATGCTCACCAGCTACGACCAGTACACCGCCGCCATGTTCGACGAGATCGGCATTCCGGCGCTGCTGATCGGCGACTCCGCCGCCAACAACGTCTACGGCTACGAGACCACCCTGCCGATCACCGTCGAGGAGCTGCTGCCCCTGGTGGGGGCCGTGGCCCGCTCCACCCGCCGCACCCTGGTGGTCGCCGACCTCCCCTTCGGCTCCTACGAGGCCGGACCCACCCAGGCGCTGGAGAGCGCGGTCCGCTTCATGAAGGCCGGCGCCCACGCCGTCAAGCTCGAGGGCGGGGCGCGGATGAGGGAACAGATCTCCGCGCTCACCGGCGCGGGCATCCCCGTCATGGCCCACATCGGCTTCACCCCGCAAAGCGAGCACCTGGTCGGCGGCTACCGGGTCGCCGGACGCGCCGAGCAGGCCGAGGCGGTGATCGCCGACGCCCACGCCGTGGACGAGGCCGGCGCCTTCGCGGTCGTGCTGGAGATGGTGATGGCCGACGTCGCCGCCCAGGTCACCAAGGAACTGGCGATACCCACCATCGGCATCGGCGCCGGGCCCGACACCGACGCCCAGGTGCTGGTGTGGCAGGACATGGCGGGCCTGCGCCAGGGCCCCGCCCCGCGCTTCGTGAAGCGCTACGCCAACGTGGCCGAGGTCATCGCCACCGCCGCGCAACGCTACGCCGACGAGGTGCGCGAGGGTGTGTTCCCCGCCTCCGAGCACTCATTCCACTAAGGCCTAGTAGCGTCAGCACGTGTGAGTCCGCGAATCCGCATCAGCCCCCGAGCCGCGCGCTTCGCGTCGCTGGCCGTCGGCATCGTCGTCCTGGCGGTGCTGGCGGTCGTCTTGACCCCCAACGACGTCGACGAGCTGGCCGACCTGGCCCACAGCGTCCAGGCGATCGGCCCGGTGGGCGCGATCGCCGCGATCGCGGTGGGCGTGCTGATCCTGGTGCCGCGCACCGCGATGTCGGTGGCGTCGGGCCTGGTCTTCGGCTGGTGGGCCGGCTTCGGGTACATGACGGTGGGCAGCCTGCTGGGCGCCAGCGCCGCGTTCGCCATCGGCCGCATCCTCGGCCGCGACTACATCGCCGACAAGCTCGCCGCCTGGTCGAGGGTGGATCCGGGCGCGGCGGTGACGCTGCGGGCCCGCCTGGCGCGCCGGGTGGAGCGCGGCGTGGCGGCCAGCGACGCCTGGCTGAGTCACCACGGCCTGGTCGGCATGTGGGTGATCCGGGTGATCCCGATATCGCACTTCGGGGTCCTGTCCTATGTGTGCGGGACGTCGTCGGTGCGGTACCGCGACTTCCTGGCCGCCACCGCGATCAGCTCGATCCCCACCTGCCTGGGATACACCGCCGTGGGCGCCTCGGTCTTCGGCAGCGGCGGGGTCAGCGTGGCGCTGCTCGGCGCGTTCGGCATGAGCCTGTTGAGCATCGCCGCCGCTTTTTTGGGCAAGCGCTGGCTGTCGAAGCGGGAGGCGCGGCGCCACCCCGAACAAAGCCACTAAGGACAGTTGGCCGCTGCGGTAGTGCTTGCGGCACATCACCTGGTAGTGCAGGTCGGCGTCGTCGGTGTCGCCGACCACGAAGCGCTCGCCCTCGCGGACGATGCGCCCGCCGCTGATCCGGGCGTTGAGCACCCCGTCGGCGCCGCACCAGCACAGCACCTCCACCTGGAGCCGCGAGACCTCGTCGGCCAGCTCGAACAGCCGCGCCGCGGCGGGAAACAGCGTCGAGGTGAAGTCGGTGGCCAGGCCGAAGGCGTAGACGTCCACGCCGTGGCGATCGACCAGGTCGGCCATCTGCTCGACGTGTTCGCAGGTGAAGAAGTTCGCCTCGTCGCAGATCACGTAGTCGACCCCGGCGTCGACGGCCAGGTCGAGCAGGTTGTCTCCGTCGGCCAGCTCCATAGCGTCCTTGGTCAGGCCGATGCGGGTGGTGACCGTCGACCGCCCCGAGCGGTCGTGCCGGGTCAGCAGCATTCCGTTGCGGCCCTGGCGGGTGTGGTTGTGGTGGATCTGCAGGGCAAGTGTCGACTTGCCACAGTCCATCGGTCCATAATAGAATTTAAGCAGGGAGCCGCGACGCGGCGACCGGGAGGGATTCGAGGTCACGGGCAGCCAGCCTAAGTGGTGGGTCATCACACCTTCGCCGGGGGTGTGTTCCCGGCGGCGATGATGGCGCGCTTCATGGGCACCGCCAACAGCATGAAGAACCCGGCGACGAAGAACACGAACAGCGAGATGATCGCCACCCGGTAGCTGCCGGTCACGCTGAAGGCCAGACCGAACAGCAGCGGACCCAGCCAGCTGGTGCCCTTGTCGGAGATCTCGTACAGCCCGAAGTACTCGCCCTCCTTGCCGCGCGGGATCAACAGACTGAACAGGGAACGGCTCAGCGCCTGCGAGCCGCCCAGCACGACGCCGATGCTCGCCCCGAGGACGAGGAACAGCGCGACGTTGCCCTTGGGCAGCATGAACGCGCCGATCAGGATGCCCACCCATGCCACCAGGCTGCCCAGCACCGTCTTCCAGGCGCCGAACCGTTTGGCGAGCCACCCCAGCAGGATCGAGCCGCCGAAGGCCAGGAACTGCACCATGAGGATCGTCGGCATCAGGATCGTGTTGTCGAAGCCGAGTTCCTTGCCGCCGTAGGTGCCCGCCATCGCGATGACCGTCTGGATCCCGTCGTTGTAGACCAGGAAGGCCACGAGGAAGAACAGCGTCAGCGGCAGCGCCTTCAGGCTCCTGAGGGTGCGAAAGAACTGGACGAACCCGTCGGTGACGACGAAGCCCCGGCTCTCCCCGGCGGTGGCGGGCCGGTTGCGCAGCCACAGCATCGGGAAGGTCGTGAACAGCGCCCACCACACCCCCGCCGACACCAGCGACCACCGCGCGGTGTCGGCCAGGTGTGTCTTGCCGCCCAGCAGCACCGCGACGACGTTGAACGCCAGCAGCAGCCCGCCGCCGAGGTAGCCGATGGCCCAGCCGGTGCTGGAGACCCGGTCGCGGTCCTGCTCGGTGGAGATCTGCGGCAGGAAGGAGTTGTACACCACGACGCTGGCGCCCAGCGTGACGTTGGCGATCAGGAACAGGGTGGCGCCCAGCAGATAGCGGTCGCCGGTGAGGAACACGAGGCCGCAGTTGGCGGCGGCCCCCACGTAGGCGAACCCGGCCAGCAGCTGCTTCTTGCGGTGCGTGCGGTCGGCGATGGCGCCGGCCAGCGGCAGCACCAGCACCTGGAGGATCACCGACAGGCTCGTGGTGTAGGGAAACAGCGCCCCGGCCTTGATGCTGAGGAGTCCCCACAGGACCTGGACGTTGCCGTGGGAGTCGGCGCCCTTGTCGGCGATGTCGGTGAGATACGGCCCCAGGAAGGCGGTGACCACCGTGGTGAAGAAGGCCGAGTTGGCCCAGTCGTACATGTACCAGCCGGTGCGCTCGCGCCGGGTGCTGAGCTGTGGGGACGGGGCGGTGTCCTCGGAGGTGGTCATGTGTGGGGCTTAGCTTTCCGATCGGGCGGGCCACAGGCCACGCGAACGATAGACATCGGCAAGTATGTCGATTCGATCGGTCATGATGCCGTCGACACCCAAGTCGAGCAGGGCCCGCATCGTATCGGGATCGTCGATCGTCCACACGTGCACGTCGACGCCCAGCTTGTGGGCGTGGCGGACGAAGCGGGAGTCCACCAACCGCACCGGACCCTGGCGCACCGGCACCTGCGCGGCGATGCCGCGCGGCACGAAACCCCACAGCCCCGCACCCACCCGCGAGGCCGCCCACAGCGTCGCCACCTCCCTGGGCCCCAGGGACGTGGCCAGCCGCGGGCTGGTGGCCGCGCGCACCCGCGCCAGCCGCCTGCCGGAGAACGAACCGATGAGCACCCGGTCGCGCGCGCCCGTGCGCGCGATGGCGTCCAAAGTGGGCTGCACCGAGGCGTCGGACTTGACGTCGATGTTGAACCGAACCTTCGGCCACGCGCTCAGCGTCTCGTCCAGCCGTGGGATCAGCGGCTCGCCGCCCAGCCGGATCGCGCTCAGCTCGGCCCACGTGAGGTCCTCGACGGACCGACGGTCGCCGGTGATCCGCGACAGGTCGTGGTCGTGGAACAGCACCGCCACGCCGTCGCGCGAGGCGTGCGCGTCGGTCTCCAGATACCGGTAACCCGTGCTCACCGCGCGCGCGAACGCCGCCACGGTGTTCTCCTCGCCCGACGCCGCGCCGCCGCGATGCGCGAACGCCAGCGGCCGCGGCGCGTCCAGATACGGATAGGGGCCCAACACGCGGCGCCGACCAGTAAACATGCGGTGAGTATCCCCGGTCGCCGAGCCGCGCGGGCGGCGGCACCGCGCTTCGGGCAGTGATGGCGGCGCTACGACGCACTGGCCAAAACCGGACCCGGTCATTAAGGTGTCGTTTCGAACAAGGAGACTGGCATCTATGCGCGTGCTCGGAATTGACTTTGGAACGTCAAACACGGTGGCGATCCTGCGAATGAACGACGGCAGGGTGAAGCCGTTGCTGTTCGACGGTTCACCCATGCTGCCCTCGGCGGTGTACCTGTCCTCCGACGGACAGATGCTCGTGGGCCGCGACGCCGAACGTAACGCCCGGATGGACCCCGCGCGCTTCGAGCCCAACCCCAAACGACGCATCGACGACACCACCATCTTCCTCGGCGACCAGGAGCTCCCGGTGCCGCGCGTGATGGCGTACGTGCTGGAGCGGGTGGTCTCGGAGGCCAAGCGGCAGCTGGGCGGGCCCCCGGAGGCGGTGCGCATGACGCACCCGGCGCGCTGGGGCGAGCGGCGCCGCAACCTCCTGGTGGAGGCGGCGCGGCTGGCGGGACTGCCCAAGCCCCAACTGATCCCCGAGCCGGTCGGCGCGGCGTCCTACTTCACCTCCGTGCTCGGCACCGCGGTGCCGGTGGGCCGCTCCCTGGCCATCTACGACCTCGGCGGCGGCACCTTCGACGCCACCGTGGTGCGCCGCACCCAGACCGGGTTCGAGGTGCTCAGCGAGGAGGGCCTGTCCGATGTGGGCGGCCTGGACTTCGACCACGGCATGGTCGAGCTGATGGGCAAGACCTACGCGGTGTCACACCCGGACGTCTGGCAGCGCCTCATGAACCCGGCCGACGACAAGGACCGCCGCTACCGGCGGATGCTGTACGAGGACGTCAAGCAGGCCAAGGAGTCGCTGTCGCGCTCGGCCTCCTCCGACATCCACCTGCCCGCCATGGAGGTCGACGCGCACGTCACCCGCGAGGAGTTCGAGTCCATCGCCAAGCCGCTCCTGGAGCGCACCATCGAGTGCATGGAGCGGGCCATCCGGGGCGCCAAGCAGACGCCCAAGGACCTGGTGGGCATCTTCCTGGTCGGCGGCTCCAGCCGGATTCCGCTGGCCGCGCACCTGATCCACACCGAGCTGGGGCTGCCGCCGACGATCCTGGAGCAGCCCGAGACGGTGGTGGTCGAGGGCGCGCTGTGCATCGGCGCACCGGCCGCC
>NZ_DASQPW010000093.1:0-11577 GCF_035643755.1 Stackebrandtia sp.
GCTGCGCGACGCGCTGCTGGATCATGTCGCGGTGACGGTGTCGGTAGCGGACGGTGATTATGCCATAACCACACGTGTGGTCGTGGGCCTGTTGCGCATGGGTTTCGGCGCCCCGACACAGCCCGTTCGGGTGCTGTTGTCCGGTTCTCGGCTCGGCGTGGCGGGCGCGGGCGGCACGATCTGGAACCCCGCCAGCGGCCTGACACTGCGTTGACGTGGCCCACATCGCACGTTCCGTCCGTTGCCCATCGGCCGTGCGATGGAGGCTCATCCTCTTTTCGGTTGAATTCCATACCCTTCCGTAGTGATGTCGGGCCTTCGCCCTGGTGTTTTGTCATGGGGCGCGGGTAGTTTCGGCCCCGCGCGACCGAGGAGGAAATCGACGGGCGCGCGTCTTTTGAGTTCAACGACGGGAGGGGTCCCTCATGGCTTGGTGGTGGAAGCGCCAGTCATCACAATCGTCGACCGACGACGTCGCCCAGGCGTCCGAACGCGACATTCCGCGCCGTGCCCAGCGCGCGCCGATCCCGGCGCAGCGCGATGCCGAGATGGTGCTGGAATCCGCTGAGGTGACCGACCGCTGGGACATCATCAAGCAGGACATCGCCGCCCTGGATCCCGACTTCCTCACCGAGCTGGATCGCATCGTCGCCGATGAGCAGCACACCACCCTGAATCGGGAACTCACCGAGGAACGCCTGGTGGAGTCGCTGAAGCGGCTGTCGATCCGCTACCTGGTCGACGAGGGCGGCTCCCTGTTGGCCATGTGGGAACGCCACATCATGCAGATCCGCCTGGAGGGCCCCGAGAACGACATCCTGGTGCTGCGCGCCCGCGCGTACCAGACCCTGCCGTCCGACTGGAATGACCACGCCTTCCGCGCCACGAACGAGTGGAACCGCACCCGCCGTTTCCTCAAGGCCTACGTCGGCGAGTCCACCGAGGCGGGCCGCATCCCGCTGTACGGCGAGACCCAGCTGCCGCTGCGCCCCGGCCTCACCGACGCCCTGCTCGACGAGTTCATCGACTGCGCCGCCGCGGTGTCGGGCGCCTACATCGATTGGCTGCACGACGAAGGCGGAGTCCTCTAAGACCTTTCCCCACCCCCAAGATTCGGGCCCAATTCCTTCCCCCTGGAGTTGGGCCCGAATCAATGTCACGAACGGGGCGTGGTGTCGGAGTCGAGCCAGGAGTCGAAGAAGTCCGTCAGGTCGGTGCCGGTCTCGCGATTGACGAACGCGACGAATTGGCGGCGGGTGACGGACTTGTTGGCGTGCTGGGAGACCCAGTCCGACAGCAGGTTGTCCAGGGCCTCGCGGCCGCCGAGCTTCGTCCTCAGGTGGTACAGCATCAGGGCGGTGCACACGTAGACGTTGTTGTCGGCGAAGTAGTCGGAGTAGTAGTCGGAGTAGTAGTCGCCGGGCGGTCCATAATCGTCGCGCAGCTTCTGATCGTGGCCGTTCCAATAGTCCAGGATGTCGGAGAGGTCGCGGACGTGGTGGTCCACTTTCCACATTTGTTCGGTGTAGGTCGCCGGGCCCTCGTTGAGCCACAGATCCCGCCAATCGCGCGGGGTGGCGCTGTCGCCGAACCACTGGTGCGACAGCTCGTGCACGATCAGGGCCTCGCCCGACGATCCACTGTCGAGATCGCCCGACAGGGTCACCATCTGCTGGCTCTCCATGGCGTTGGCGCCGCCCACGATCACCAGACCCGCCGAGTCGAACGGGTAGCGGCCGTAGTGTTTCTCCAGCCAGGACAGCATCTCGGGCATCCGCTTCAGGGCGGGGCGCCAGTCGGCGTTGCCGGGCGCCAGCCACGCCGTGATCGGCAGGCGGTGCGGCCCCGTCATGTCGATGCGCTCGAACCTGTCGACCGCCAGCGTGGTCAGGTAGCTGGCGACCGGGTCCTTGCCCGAGGACCAGCGGAACGTGTTCTTCTCGCGCCCCTTGAACTTCCCGCTGGCCACGCCCGAGTAGCCGTGCGGGACGGTGACGTCGATGTCGTACAGCGCCTCGTCCGACGGGTGGTCGTTGACGGGGTACCAGGTGAGCGCCCCGTACGGCTCCTGGAATGTCCACAGTCGCCCCCGCTCGCCGTCGGTGGTGATGCCCAGCCCCGGCGGCGAGTCCATTCCCTCCGACGGCCCCGGGACCTGTTTCGGTGTGCCCGAATAAGTCACGTCGACGGTGACGCGGCGGTCGGTGCGCAGGCGCCTGTCGACCGTCAGGTGCCACTTCGCCTGGGAGAACGCGGTCTTGTCGCCGTCCACCGTCAGCGCCGACACGCGCATCGACTTGGCGAAGTCGAGCGTCAGTCTATTGGCGTCTCTGGTCGGTCGAATCGTCAGCCGCGCCTTTCCCTTCAGGACATGGGAATGCGGGTCGTAGTCGATGGACAGTCCATAGTGCAGGACGTCGATGTTGGAGTGCCCGTACGCGGGATAGACGGGATCGTCGACGGGCCGGCTCTCTCCCGCCGCGTAGTCGTCGGGACCGGACGCCGAGCATCCCGCCAGCAGCAGCGACAGCGCCAATGCGCCCGCGACGGCCCGCCTCATACCCCGGGGCGCTAGTGGGAGTTGACCATGAAGTGGGCGGCCCGCTCCAGGTAATCCCACAGGATGCCGTCCAGCTCGGGGGCCAGGTCCAGGGAGTCGACGGCGCGGCGCATGTGGTGCAGCCAGGCGTCGCGCTCGCACGGCCCGATGGTGAAGGGCGCGTGGCGCATCCGCAGTCGCGGGTGGCCGCGCTGGTCGGAGTAGGCGTGCGGTCCGCCCCAGTACTGCTCGAGGAACATCCGCAGCCGATCGGCCGCCGGGCCCAGGTCGGCCTCGGGGTACATGGGCCGCAGCACCGGGTCGTCGGCGACGCCGGCGTAGAACTCGTCCACCAGCTTGCGGAAGGTGTCGGTGCCGCCCACCGCGGCGTAGAAGTTCTCCGGCACCGCCGTGGCGGCGGTGCGCAGCGGAATTCCGCCCGCGGCGGGCGGGGTCGGTTGCGGCGCGATATCGGCGGGCATCTTCATATCCTGCCAACTGTTGGGTACAAACGGAAAGACATCGCGTCTGGAGTCACATTCGCGTTCACGCCACACCGCCGCCCGCCGACGGCCGCGGGGCGGCCTGGCCGCCGGGCACCTCGGCCACCTGCGGGCGCTGCGCCTCGGACACCGCGTCGTCGAAATCGCTGCTGGCGGGCCAGAAGATCAGCAGCCCGCCGACCAGGATCGTCCCGGCCAAACCCCAGGTACCGACGCTGGCGTGCACGGAAAGCCCGGACTGGGTGAGGCCGCCGGTGGCGACCACCGCGATGCCCTGGATCAGCGCCATCCCGCTTTGCATGACGCTGAACGCCCTGGCCCGATAGCCGTCCGGCACCGCCTTGACGAAGATCGCGTTGAGCGGGGCGATGGACGCCAGGGTGAGATTGCACACCACGGCGATGAGGATGATGCCGCCGCTGGGCGGGTCGAAGAACGCCGGGATCAGGCTCAGCGGCGCGATCAACACCAGGGGGCGGATCAGCTTCTGCCGCAGCGCCGGTCGGGTGAAGCGGGTGAACACGATCGACGACAGGATCGCCGCCACCGGTGCGCTGGCCATGATGGTGCCCTGCAGCACCGCGCCGCCGCCCCGCTCGTGCGCCCAGGGGGCCGCAGCGCCCTCGGGGATGATCGTGAACATGACGGTGGTGAACACCACCAGCGCGATGATGCGAAGCACCTTGTTGCCGAAGACCAGGGCGAAGCCCTCGGCGGTCTCGCGCAGCAGGCTCTTGCGTTGCGAGGCGTCGGAATCCGCCGGGCGGCGGTGGACGAAGGTGACCAGGATCAGCGCCGACACCGCGAAGCACCCGGCGTTGACGAACAACGCGATGTGCGGATCCACCGCCGAGATCACGCCGCCCAGGAAGTAACCGGCCAGCACCGCCGACTGGGTGAGGGTGAGATACAGCGACAACGCCAGGGTGAGGACGTCCCCCTCCACCAGCTTCGGCAGCAGGGCCGAGCGCGCCGACTGATACGCGGGCTCCACAGTGGCCGACAGGAAGACCAGCAGCAGCATCACCGGCAGCGCCACGTGAGGGGGCAGCGGCAGCACCGACACCACGGCCACCAGTCCGATCAGGACCATGCGCACGACGTCCGAGGCGATCATGGTGGTGCGGTACGGAAAGCGGTCGGCCAGGGTGGCCAGCAGCTGCGCCGGACCCAGGTACGGGGCGTAGCTGATCGCGAAGGTGCCGGTGGCCAGCAGCGCCGACCCGGTCTGCCGGAAGATCAGGAACGTCACCGCGACCCGCACCAGCATGGTGCTGCTCTTGGACACCGTGAACGACGCGAAGAGCGCCGCCACTTCCTTGGAGGCGAACACTTGCCGATAGGTCGCGGGTCGGTCGCCGTCCGAGCCGGGTCGCGGGTGGCTGGTCACCGCCGGGGAGTCCTTCCGGTGAGGCTAGACAGGAGGGTTGAACGCGTGCCACTTCAGTTTGCCCGATCGGGGGAGGGGGTTGTCAACCGGATGGACGGGGTTTGCATCGGACTTTCGGCGGTTCGTCCCCAATGCTGGGAAATCACCGCCCGCCCTGGGTTGGCGTCCGCGGAACGTAAATGCGTCCGACCGACGTGTCCTCCATCATCCCGGCCGCGTGCATCGCCCGGGTTATCCGGCGGCGCAACTGTCGCCCGATCGCCCACTGCTGCGCCGAGTCCACCTTCAGGACCACTCGCAACACCGTAGCGTCAACGGTCAAGTCGACTACTCCCTGTACATCCGGTTCTTCCATAATGGATTCCGACCAGTCGGGGTCGTCGTGCAGCTCGCGCGCGGCGGCGCCGATCACCTCGCTGGCCCGGTCCACGTCGATCGAGGGGCTCAGCGGCAGGTCGAGGACGATCTTCGACCAGCTCTGCGAGTGGTTGCCGACCCGCAGGATTTCTCCATTGCGGACATACCACAGTGTCCCCGACATGTCACGCACCGTGGTGACGCGCAGCCCCACCACCTCGACGGTGCCCACCACCTCGCCGACGTCCACGGTGTCGCCGACGCCGTACTGGTCCTCCACGATCATGAACAGCCCGCTGATCACGTCCTTGACCAGCGTCTGGGCCCCGAAGCCCAGGGCCACACCGACCACGCCCGCGCTGGCCAGGATCGGACCCAGGTTCACATTGAGCTCGGACAGCACGAGCATGCCCATGATCACGTAGATCAGCCAGGTGACCAGGCTGCGCAACACGACGCCGATGGTCGCGGCGCGCTGCTTGCGGCGATCGCCCAGCAGCTCGGTGGCGTCGGCGTCGGCCATCAGGTTGGGCACCCGTTCCCTGAACGGGCGCAACAGTTTCGGGGTGTTGCCGTTGGCGGTGGAACGGGCCAGCCGCTTGATGGTGCGGTTGATCAGGCCGCGCACGACCAGGCAGATCACGATGATCATGAGGATGCGCAACGGTTTGACGATCAACCACTGGCTGCTTTCGGCCAGCCAGGCATTGTGGGTGTACTTCCACACCAGCTGGCAGGCCGATGTCGATTCGGCGCCGCATCGCGGCGTTTGGGTCAGTAGGGAGGTCAGCACGCAATTTTTCTTACACCACGTCGGTTGGTTGTGATGAAATGGCTCGTCCGGATCGCGACGTGAGTTACGTAGGTGCGTTTGACGTTCGGATGCGTAAGACTAGGTCTAACACTCACCGAGGAGGTGTTTGATGACCGCCAGCGGAACGCACGCCGCAAGCGGCAGTATGACCACGAATGCCCTGGTGCTCAACGCGACCTACGAACCGTTGTGCGTGGTATCCGTTCGCCGTGCCGCAGTGCTGCTGTTGTCGGAGAAGGCCGAGACCGTCACCCCGGGTGACGGTTTTTTGCACAGTGCCCAGGCCATCATCCAGATCCCCTCGGTTGTGCGGCTCAATCGTTACGTCAAGGTGACGCGTCGCCGCGGGGTCAGCCTGACCCGGCGCGCGGTCTTCGCCCGCGACGGCTGGAAGTGCGCCTACTGCGGCGGCCCGGCCGAGACCATCGACCACGTGATGCCCCGAAGCCGCGGCGGCGGCCACATCTGGGAGAACGTGGTGGCCTCGTGCGCGCGCTGCAATCACAAGAAATCCGACCGCACGCCCGGCGAGATGGGCTGGCGGCTGGCCTCGGCGCCCAAGGCGCCCAAGAACCCACTGTGGAGAGTGCTCGGCCATAGAACCCCCGACCCCCGCTGGGCGATGTGGTTAATCGCCGCCTAGGTCACCCTGCCGTGGGCGGTGTCGTACCGCTCGAAGGCGCGCTTCTCGACGATCCCCTTGATGATCCTCAGTCCGTCATGGACGTCGGCGTAGGTGTTGTACAGCGGCGCGAACCCCAGCCGCAGCCGATCGGGCTGGCGGTAATCGGGAATCACCCCCTGGTCCCGCATGGCCTGGCCGATCCGCCATGCCTCGGCGTGGGCCAGGGTGAGATGCCCGCCGCGGCGCGCGGCGTCGGCGGGCGAGGCCAGGTGGAAACCCAAGGGGCGCAGCCATTCCTCGGACAGGGCCCGGGCGTACTCGCCCAGGCGTAGGGACTTGGCGCGGATCGCCTCCATGCCCGCGCGCTGCGTCACCTCCACCGCGACGTCCACCAGGGCCAGCGCCACGACGGGCGGGGTGCCCACCGCGAAGCGGCCGATGCCGTCCACGGGGGAGTAGTCGGGCCCCATGTCGAACTGGTCGCGCTGGGAGAACCAGCCCCAGATGGGTTGGCGCAGTTCGGTTTGCAGATCGGAACGCACATAACAGAAGGCGGGCGCCCCGGGCCCGCCGTTCAAGTACTTATAGGTGCAACCGACGGCCAGGTCGGCGCCGGAGTCGTTGAGCTCCACGCCGACCGCCCCCGCCGAATGGCACAGGTCCCACAGGATGCGGGCGCCGTGGGCGTGGGCCAGCCCGGTGACGGCGCGCATGTCCGCCAGCGCCCCCGACCGATAGGCCACATGGGACAGCACGACCAGCGCGGTGTCGTCGCCCAGCGCCGCCTCGAGCGCCGCGGGGTCCAGACCGGCGTCGATGTCGGTGTGGATCATTCGCAACTCGGCGCCCGAGCGCTCCGCCAGTCCCGCCAGGATGTAGCGGTCGGTGGGGAAGTTGTCGTCGTCGGTGATGATGACGCGGCGCCCCTCGGGGGCGGCGTCGAGCGCGGCGGCGGCCAGCTTGTACAGATTGACGCTGGTGGAGTCGCCCACCAGCACCTCGCCCGCCGAGGCGCCCACCAGCTCGGCGATCCGATCCCCGGCCGAGCGCGGCAGGTCGATCCAGTCGTCCCAGCCGCGGATCAGGCGGTGGCGCCATTCCTTCTCCACCACCCGCGCGACCGCCGCGGCGGCGGCGCGCGGCGGGCGGCCCAGCGAGTTACCGTCCAAATAGATCACGCCGTCGTCGTCGACGGCGAACTCGTCCCGGAAGGCCGCCAGCGGATCGGAGGCGTCCAGGGCCACGGGGTCCGAGGAGGCGTTCGGTTCGGAACTCATGACCCACATGATGCCCTGTCGGCGGTGCTGGGGGCCACTTCGGCTAGTGTGCTTGTCGTGCATGGCGGTGCCTGGTCACCGCACACGAGTGACCTTTGTGAAGAAGGCGGAAGATGACGGTCATACAGACGGCTTTGGTGTTCGTCGGCATTCCCGTGGCGGTGTTCCTCGTCGTCGCCGGGATGGTGTACGGCGGCAGCGCCCGCGCGGCCCGGCGCTATCGCCCCGGGCGCGACTACGACTTCGCGCCGGTGTGGTTCCTGGCCCGGCCCGAGGAGGTCTCGGTGGCGGGAGCCGCCGACTACGTGGCCTCCGGCGGCGAGGGCGACGAGCCCAAGGCGCTGGAGAGCGGGCCGTCGATGACACGCACGGGAGTCAAGGGAGGCGCAAGTGGCAACTGGTGACGTCGAGGTTTCCGAACCCACGCAACAACCCACCAAGGCCGCCGACGTCCTCGACGGCCCCTTCACCGTCCGGCAGCTGCTGCGCATCGACGAGGCCCTCAACGCCGCCGACCGCATGACCGGACTCACCTTCAGCGTCTACATCGGACCGCTGCACGAGCCCACCTCGGGCGCCGCGCGCGGCCTGCACGACAAGCTGGCCGACCCGTCCGAAAGCGTCCTGATCGCTGTGTCCCCCCAGCAGCGCAAGCTGGAGATCGTCACCGGCGAGAACGCCGCCAAGCGCATCCCCGACCGCAACGCCGCCCTGGCCGCCATGTCCATGACGGCCTCCTTCGGCGGCGGCGACCTGACCCGCGGCGTGGTCGACGGCCTGCGCCAACTCGCCGATCAGGCGTCCGGTTCCGCCTGAGACCCGCGCCCAATCCAGGTGCCGACGGCCGCGGTGTGGCTATACCATTGCCGCACACGTCGCGCATCTATCCGCGGCACCGATCACGTGAGAGCAGGTGGCCAAAGGCCTTCGGGCCGTGCCTATGTCAGACGCATCGTCATCCAGCGGGGCGTCCCGTCCCCAGACCAAGGTCACAGTCGGCGATCCCCGGACGATGGTGAGTCTGTTGGGGTCGGCCGATGAGCACCTGCGTTTCATCGAGCGGACGGTCAGGGCCGATGTCCACGTCCGCGGTGACACGATCACGCTGAGCGGAGCCCCCAAGGACATCGCCGAGGCCGAGCGGCTGTTCTACGAACTCATCGGCCTGATCGAAAGCGGCGAGACGCTGTCGGTGGACGTGATTCGCCGCACCGCGGGCATGCTGGCCTCCGGGGCCGCCGCCACCGACGAGGAGTCGGGCGGCGACGTGATCAGCCACAACATCGTGTCGCGCCGGGGCCGCAGCATCCGACCCAAGACGGTCGGCCAGAAGCGCTACGTCGAGGCCATCGACAACCACACCATCGTCTTCGGCATCGGCCCGGCCGGCACCGGCAAGACCTACCTGGCGATGGCCAAGGCCGTCCAGGCCCTGCAGGCCAAGCAGGTCAACCGGATCATCCTGACCCGCCCCGCGGTGGAGGCGGGCGAGCGGCTGGGCTACCTGCCGGGCACGCTCAACGAGAAGATCGACCCGTACCTGCGCCCGCTGTACGACGCGCTGCACGACATGATCGACCCCGAGTCGATCCCGCGCCTCATGGAGGCGGGCACCATCGAGGTGGCGCCGCTGGCCTACATGCGCGGCCGGTCCCTCAACGACGCGTTCATCATCCTGGACGAGGCGCAGAACACCACCGCCGAGCAGATGAAGATGTTCCTCACCCGGCTGGGCTTCGGCTCCAAGATCGTGGTGACCGGCGACATCACCCAGATCGACCTGCCCGGCGGCGCGTCGAGCGGGCTGCGCGTGGTGCGCGGCATCCTCGAGGAAGTCGACGACCTGTACTTCACGGAGCTGACCAGTGCCGACGTGGTGCGCCACCAGCTGGTGGCCGACATCATCGACGCGTACTCCAAATGGGACGCCGAGCAGCGCTCCGGTGACAACATGGACGCGTCGGGCCGAAAATCCGGCCGACGGCGCTGACGAGGGGACGAGGGCCGCGACGTGACGATCGAGATTGCCAATGAGTCGGGCGCGACCGTGGACACCGCGGCGATATGCGACGTCGCCCGCCACGCACTGTCCGAAATGGGCGTGAACCCGCTGGCGGACCTGTCGATCCTGGTGGTGGACTCCGGGTACATGGCGGAGCTGAACCACCGCTGGATGGGTTCGCAAGGCCCCACCGACGTGTTGGCGTTCCCCATGGACGAGCTGTCGGTGGGCCGGGGACCGTCCAATGACGAGGAACCGGTCGCCGAGACCCTCCTGGGCGACGTGGTGCTGTGCCCCGAGGTGGCCGAGCGCCAGGCCACCGCCGCCGGCCACTCCGCCGCGGACGAGCTGCACATGCTGACCGTCCACGGTGTACTGCACATCCTCGGCTACGACCATGCCGAGCCCGACGAGGCCAAGAAGATGTTCGGACTCCAGAAGTCCCTGTTGGACGGCTGGCGACGAGAACGGACCCCCTGACCCCCGATGTCCTCCTATACCCTGCTCGGCATTGCCGCCGCCCTGGTGGTTCTGGCCGGGCTGTTCGCCATGACCGACGCCGCGCTGTCGCGGGTTTCCCCCGCGCGCACCGGCGAACTGGTCCGCGAGAAGGCGCGGGGCGCGGCGAGCCTGCAGCTGTTGGTCGCCGACCTCCCCCGCTACGTCAACCTGTTGCTGCTGCTGCGCCTGGCGTGCGAGCTGACCGCCACCACCCTGGTCGCGGTCGCCGCGTTTCGCGCCTGGGGCGTGGGCTGGGCGGCCACCCTCACCACGGCCGGCTCCATGACGCTGGTCAGCTTCGTGCTGATCGGCGTCGGTCCGCGCACCCTGGGCCGCCAGCACGCCTACCCGGTCGCGCTGGCCTCCTCCGGCATCGTCCGGTGGCTGGGGCGCGCGCTGGGTCCGCTGGCCAAGCTGCTCATCATGATCGGCAATGCCGTCACCCCGGGCAAGGGCTTCCGCGAGGGTCCCTTCACGACCCAGACCGAGCTGCGCGAGCTGGTCGACATCGCCGAGCAGCGCGGTGAGGTGGAACACGGCGAGCGCGAGATGATCTACTCGGTGTTCGCCCTGGGCGACACGATCGCGCGCGAGGTCATGGTGCCGCGCACCGAGATGGTGTGGATCGAGTCGGACGAGTCGGCGCACCGCGCGTTGGCCCTGGCGCTGCGCTCGGGCTTCTCCCGCATCCCCGTCATCGGCGACGACGTCGACGACGTGCGCGGCGTGGTCTACCTGAAGGACCTGGTGCGGCTGGGCCGCGACGGCTCCGACCCGAAGATCGCCGACGTGATGCGCGAGCCGACGTTCGTCCCGGAGTCCAAGCCCGTGGACGATCTGTTGCGCGAGATGCAGTCCGCGCGCATCCACATCGCGATCGTGGTGGACGAGTACGGTGGCACCGCCGGCCTGGTCACGATCGAGGACATCCTCGAGGAGATCGTCGGCGAGATCACCGACGAGTACGATGTGGAGCGGCCCACCGTCGAGCGACTGGACGACGGCGGGGCGCGCGTCACCGCCCGTCTTTCCATTGAGGACCTGTCGGAGCTGATGGGCGTGGAGATCCCGCCCGGCGACGTCGAAACGGTGGCGGGGCTGCTGGCCCAGGCGCTGGGCAAGGTTCCGATCCCGGGGGCGCGGGCGCGAAGCCACGGCCTCGAGCTGACCGCCGAGGGGACAGCGGGGCGGCGCAACCGCATCGACTCCGTGGTGGTGCGCAAGGTGAGACAACCGGTGGCCTCGGAGGCCGGCGACGAGGAGAGGGGCTGAAGCCGTGAAGGACGCTGAGGACGACAAGCTGGTGACCCTGGCGCGGGCCGCCGCCGCCCGGGTGGGCGCCACCTCGGGCGCGGCCGTGCGCGACGACGACGGGCGCACCTACGCCTCGGCCGCCGTCAGCCTGCCCTCGCTGAAACTGTCGGGGCTCCAGGCCGCCGTGGCCCAGGCCGCCGCGGCGGGCGCCACCGCGCTGGAGGCGGCGGTGCTGGTGTCGCTGGGCGACGACCCCGACGGTCTGGCGGCCGTGCGCGACCTGACCCCGCAGACCCCGGTGTACCGCGTCAACGG
>NZ_DASQPW010000094.1:0-45275 GCF_035643755.1 Stackebrandtia sp.
GTGACCAATGTGGACTTCGACGCGTGCGGCGCCGAGCTGGACGCGATCCTCGCCGAGCCCTACGGCAACTGGCGGGTGGAGACGGTGTACTCCACGCTCCAGCTGCGGATCACCAAGCGCGGCAAGGCCCAGGTGCATCGCGAGGGCACGGCGCGGGCCCAGGACCTGGCCCACGACCGCACTGCCCCGCACCTGATCGCGCCCGACGACCCGCTGTTCGGCGCGCTGGGCGCCGGCGCGGCCAAGCGCCGCCAGGTGGACGCCTTCCTGCGGGCGGCGCGGCCGCTGCTGGGCGACGCCGCGGGCGTGCGGCACGTCGCGGATCTGGGCTGCGGCAACGCCTACCTCACCTTCGCGATGTACCGGTACCTGGCGATGAGCGGCGCGGACGTCCGCGTCACCGGGGTGGACGTGCGCCCCGATCAGCGCGAACGCAACACCGCGCTGGCCAAGCAGCTGGGCTGGGAGGACCGGGTCCGCTTCGTCGCGGGCACCATCGACGAGGCCCCGCTGGACGAGGTGGACGTCGTGCTGGCGCTGCACGCCTGCGACACCGCCACCGACGACGCGTTGGCCCGCGGGGTCGCCTTGGGCGCCAAGCACATCCTGGCCGCGCCCTGCTGCCACCACGACATCGCGGCCCAGCTGCGCGGTTCCCAGGCCCCGGCACCGTACGGCGGGCTGGTCGCCGACGGGATCCTGAGGGAGCGCTTCGCCGACGTCCTGACCGACACCCTGCGGGCGATGTTGTTGCGGCTCAATGGCTACCGGGTGGACGTCATCGAGTTCATCGACTCGGCGCACACCCCGCGCAACACGCTGCTCCGCGCCACCCGCACCGGCGCTTCGCCCGACGAGGCGGCGCGGCGGGAGTACCGGGACCTGGTGGAGCAGTGGAAGATCCGCCCGCGGCTGGAGGAGCTGCTCACCTCACCGCGACGGTGAACTGGACGTCGCTCACCTTTCCGTCCACCTTGACGTCGATGAACAGCCGATACGTCCCTGGAGACGGAACGGTGGCCCAGAAGCGGATCGCGCCGTCGTCCAGTGCCGTGTCGGGGTGGACGTGGGCATAGCCCAGATCGTTCTGCCGCAACATCACCAGGTGCCCATAGGCGCCCAGGTAGTGCTGGATCTCGGCGGGCTTGCCGTGCGCGGTGACCGTCAACAGCAGCGGCTCGGACACGCCGATCTTGGGCTTGAACTCCATGCTCGCCTTGAGGCCGTCGACGGAGTCGTTGGTGGACGGTTTGGGCAGCGACCTCGGTTCGTACTCTCCGGGAACGGTGACGTCGGTTCCCAACGCGAGACCGACGGGTCCCTTGGACGTCTTCACCGCGAAGTCCGCGATGACCCGCCACGTCCCGGGGGCGTCAAAGCGGATGTCAATGCTCCACCTGCCCGTCTTGGCATCCAGCTTCGGGTGAATGTGTTGAAAACCGGTCATGTCGCGGCGCACCACGAACAGGTGCAGCAGCTTGGTGTGCACCCGCGTGAACTTCGTGACCGGCTTTCCCTCGGCGTCGATGATGCTGAAGGTCCAGGGGCGCGGCTTCGGGCTGGCGGAGACCTTGGTGCGGCCGGGAACCAGGGTGTACCCCGATTCCGACAGCGACTGGCCCCCGACCCCGGGCGTTCCGGCGCCGCCCATGCCCGGCATCGAGCCCATGCCGTGGATGTGGCCGTCGGGCGCCACCGAGGGCGGGCCGGTGGTGCCGGAGGCCGACGGGTTCGCGGTGTCCTTGATGGGCGCCGAGAGCCGGCCGACCCCCACGCCGACCAGAAGCGCCGCCACCACGGCGCCGACGATGATCGGCGCGTAGCGATGCAGCGCTTCGGGGAGCTTCGGAAGCCTCACTCAGTCGACGGTACCGGCCAACGCGTAGCCCGCCTCGTCCACGGCGGCACCGACGGTGTCGGATTCCAGCGCCTCGCGGGACGTCACCGTCACCGCGCCGGCCGCCAGGTCGACGTCGACGGCGGTCACGCCGTCGATTTCGGACAGTTCGCCCTTGACCGCGTTGACGCAGTGCTCGCAGGTCATTCCGGTGACTTTGTAGGTCCGGGTGGTCACGATCTTTCCTCCATTTGCGACTGTTATGAGCGAACCAGCCGGGCGATCGCCTCGGACGCCTCCTTCACCTTCTCGGCGGCCTCGTCACCGCCCTTGGCGGTCGCCTCGGCGACACAGTGGCCCAGATGTCCCTCCAGCAGGTTGAGCGCCACCGCCTGCAGCGCCTTGTTGGCCGCCGAAATCTGGGTCAATATGTCGATGCAGTAGGTGTCCTCGTCGACCATGCGTTGGATACCGCGTACCTGCCCCTCGACGCGGCGAAGCCGCTTGAGTAGCGCGTCACGGTCCGTGGAATACCAGTACTCGGTCATGAAAACCTCCGTCGCTCACTATACCCCCTGGGGGTAAAAACCGCCACCGTTGACATCGTTGCGTAAACCGCCGACACCGCAGTGTTGTTTCGGGGAAAAATCTTGCCGCGCAGGGCAAATAACAGCCTCCCAGACCTTGCTGATCCTCGCCGCGCCCCTCTAGTCTTGGGGGCTGTCATGTCCGGACCCCCGTTCGCCATTCCAGGCGGCACCGGAAGACACCGCCGAGTCGCCGCGCGAGCGGCGAGCCGGGGACCCAGGTTCCCCGGGGTGAATCCGACGGTCCGCTGTGGAAAACGGCGGGTCGATGGTAGGGCGATCGAGATGTGCTTCTTCCCGCCCGAACCCGTCAGCTAACCCGGTAGGCGGTTGAAGGAAGAAGGAGCACGACTGCCGGTGAACAAGCGTTTCGCCTTCATCGCCGCGGCAGCCGCCACATTGCTGTTCGTGACGGTCCCCGCGTCCGCCCCCGCCTCCGCCGATCCCTCCTCGCTGTCCGAGGTCAAGAAGGAACTGAAGGACAAGGGCAACGACCTGGAGAAGATCACCGAGAAGTACAACGGTGCCAAGGCAGACCTCAAGGCCACCGAGAAGAAGATCAGCAAGATCAAGAAGGACCTCCCGAAGCTCGAGAAGGAGGCCGGCAAGGCCAAGGACCTGCTGGGCGACATCGCCTACGAGTCCTACACCTCCGGCAACCACCTCACCGCCACCGGCAGCGCCCTGGCCGACTCCCCCGAGGAGGCCCTCAAGCGCATCTCCGTGTTGGGCGCCATCAACGCGGCCCAGGCCGCCGATGTCGCGGACGAGATCGGCGCGGTGAAGGACCTCAAGGAGAAGCGCAAGAGCCTTGAGGAGCTGAAGGACGACCAGAAACACACCAAGTCCGACATCAGCAAGAAGCGCGGCAAGATCCAGGCCGAGGTGGACCACCTCCAGGACCTGCGCGACCAGTACGGCATCGGCAGCGGCTCCGGCGGCACGGCTCCGCCGCCGTCCGGGCACGCCAAGGCCGTGGTCGCCTACGCCGAGAACCAGATCGGCGAGCCGTACAGCTACGGCGCCGCCGGTCCGGGCTCCTGGGACTGTTCGGGTCTGACCATGATGTCCTGGCGGCAGGCCGGCGTTTCCCTGTCGCACCAGGCCTCGGCGCAGCGCAACGAGACCGCCAGCGTCTCGCGCAGCGAGCTGGCGCCCGGCGACCTGGTGTTCTACTACGGCGACATTCACCACGTGGCGTTGTACGTCGGTGAGGGCAAGGTCGTCCACGCGCCGCAGGAGGGCGAAAACGTCCAGGTGGCGAACATGGACGACATGCCGATCAACAGTTACGGGCGTCCGTCCTAGCCGCTTCCCCCTACCGGAACCGAATCCGGCCGCTGACTCCCCGGGGGCGTGGTGGTACGCTCACTAGCTGCTGACCCCTGCATGTGTCACCACCCCCGGGGACCCACAGGAGCACGGTCATGTCGACCGTTTCCCAATTTCATCGCCGTACGGTGGCGTCGCTGCTCGTCGCCGGCCTCATCGGCGCGGCCATGACGCTGCTGGACGCGGGCACCGCCTCCGCCCAGCCGTCCATGAAGGAACTCGAATCTCGAGTCCACAAGGCATCCTCGCAGCTCGAGGCCATCGTCGAGGACTACGACGACACCGTCGACAAGCTGCATCACCTCAAGAAGCGGCACGCCGCCGACCGCGAGACCATCACGCCGCTGCGCGATCGCGTGCGGGAGTCCGAACGCCAGGTCGGCGACCTGTCGGCCTCCCTGTACGAGAGCGGGCCGTGGGTGACGGTGACGCCGTTCGTGGGCGCCACGCCCGACGACCTCGCCGATCGGATGTCGACCCTGGACTATCTGGCCGCCGACCGCGAGACCAAGGTGTCGCGGCTGACCGAGGCGACCAGGCTGCTGGACACCGAGTCGGCGAAGATCAAGGACCTGTCGAGCGAGCGCGCCCGGCTGGAGTCCCGCAAGCACAAGAAGGAAGCCGCGATCCGCGCCGACCAGGCGTCCCTGCGCCGGCTGCGCGACAACGCCATGGGACAGGGCTATCAGGACACGCCCGGGCTGAAGGCTCCCCCGGTCCCCGGCGGCAGCGCCGGTGCCGCCGCCACGGCGGTGAGCTACGCCAACGGCGCGCTGGGTGCCCCGTACCAATGGGGAGGCACCGGCAACCCGGGCTACGACTGCTCCGGGCTGACCAGCGCGGCCTGGGGTGCGGCGGGGGTGAGCCTGCCGCACAGCGCCTCGGCGCAGTACGCCACGATCGCCCACGTGAGCCGCGGCGAGCTCCAGCCCGGGGACCTGGTGTTCTATTACTCCGACATCCACCATGTCGGGATGTACGTCGGCGACGGCAAGATCATTCACGCCCCGAACGAGGGGCAGACGGTGCGGGTGGCGACCATCGATCAGGGACCGATCGTCGGTTACGGGCGCCCGGGCTGAGCGTCGGTAACGACCGGATCCCCGATTCGCGAAACACGAGTGTCCGAAGTCACCTACGGTGAAAATCGACAGATCACCACGCGTGATTCGCGAGGATCCAGGGGGAACACATGAGGGTCACCTCACGCACCATTGCGGGACTGTTGATCGCCAGCGGCGTGGGTATCGCGGCACTGGGGCTCACATCGACCGCGGCGCAGGCCGAACCGGCGGCACCGTCCGTGCCGTCGGTGCCCGACGTGCCATCCGTACCGGGCGTACCTTCGGTGCCGGGGGCGCCGTCGCTGCCCAACTGCCCGACACCGCCGTCCGACACGTCTCCGCCGCCGGCGGACACTGGCGGGGCGCCGGCGGACACTGGCGGGGCGCCGGCGGACGCCGGCGGTACCGGCGACGCCAAACACGCCAAGGACCCGACGACGCCGTCAACCGAATGCCCGTTGCCTTCGGTGCCTGGCGCGCCGTCGGTTCCGTCCGTACCGTCGGTGCCCGGCGTACCGTCGGTGCCGAGCGTCCCGGGCGCGCCGTCGCTGCCGTCCGTCCCTTAGTTCCGCGACCGTGGCCGGGTGCCCCCTCCAGGGGTTCCCGGCCACTTTGGTGCCCGGCTACCGGCCGGGGAGGTCGCGGGTCTCGTCCGCGGCCGACGGCCGGAAGTCGAAGCGGGCCCGCGCGCCGGTGCCGCCACGCTGCCAAGGGTGGGGGCCGCCGAGCGGGCGGTAGTTGACGCTCAGGGCGTCCAGCCGGGCCAGGTGGGTCGCCACGCGGTCGGCCACCGGGTGTTCCTCGCGCTGGGCGCGCAGGGACCAGGCCAGATCCGCCACCGCCGCCAGCCGCGGGAACGCGGCGTACTCCACATCGGAGGGTTCGGGGAGGTATTCGCTCCACAGCGCCGCCTGGACGCCCAGCACCGCGGCGTCGTCGGCGGTGTCGGGCACCGGCTCGAAGGCCGCGACCTTCTCCAGCGGCGTGTTCATGAAGATGTGCAGCGGCTCGTCGGGCGAGGTCGACGGGTAGTAGTTGAGGTACACCGCGTCGTGGGGCATCACGATGACGCGGTGTCCCTTCTCGATGGCCTTGGCGGCGATCGAGAAGTCCCGCCACACCGCGATCACCGCGTCGGGCGGGGCGCCGCCGTCCAGCACCTCGTCCCAGCCGATGATCTTCCTTCCCTTGGCGCCCAGGTGTTCGGCGAACTCGCGGGTGAACCAGGACTGGATGTGGTCGACGCTGTCCAGGCCCAGCTCGGCGGCCCTGGCGCGGGCGGCGGCGCTGTCGCGCCATTCGGTGCGCGGCACCTCGTCGCCTCCGATGTGGATGTGCTCGGAGGGGAAGATGTCGCAGACGGTGTCGAAGACGTCGGCGGCGAAGCGCAGCGCCGCGTCGGTGGGCGCCAGCACCTCGGGGAAGACCCCGAAGGTGGTGGCCACCGGCTGGGACTCGCCGGTGTTGCCGAGCTCGGGGTAGCCGGCCAGCACCGAGCGGACGTGGCCGGGCAGGTCGATCTCCGGGACGATCGTGATGTTGCGGGCGGCGGCGTAGGCGACCATTTCGCGCAGGTCGGCGGCGGTGTAGTAGCCGCCGTGCGGGGTGCCGTCGTATCCCTTGGTGTCACGGGCGTGGCCGGTGATGGTCTCGTCGCGCCAGGAGCCGATCTCGGTGAGCCGGGGCCAGCCGGGTACCTCCAGGCGCCAGCCCTGGTCGTCGGTGAGGTGCAGGTGGATGACGTTGAGGCGATGCAGCGCGGCCAGGTCGATCATCCGCAGCAGGAAGGGCTTGGGCATGAAGTGGCGGGCCACGTCGAGCATCAGCCCCCGCCAGGCGAAGCGCGGTTCGTCGTCGACGGAGACACTGGGGACGGTGACCGGCCCGGCGTCGATCGGCGCGGCGCGCAGGGTGTCGGCGGGCAGCAGCTGGCGCAGGGTCTGGACGCCGTTGAGCAGCCCGGCCGGATGCCCGGCCACGACGCGGATGCCGTAGACGTCGGTGGACAGCCGGTAGGATTCGGCGGCGACGGTGCCCGGCTCGGGCCGCTCCCCCGCCAGATCCAGGCTGATCACGGTGCGTCCCGCCGGGGTGTCGGGGACCACGGCCAGCCGCAGGCCGGTGCCCGCGTGCAGGTATCCGTGCAGCAGCCACGCGGCGTCCACCGCCTCGCCGCGGGCGACGATCACGGCGCGGGCGTCGAGCTGAAACGGCGGCCCGGCGTGTTCGGTGACGGACTTCGGCTGGGGTATCAGTTGCACGACCATCGGCGGGCACCTCGCAGGACTCGAGACGGAAGAGGAGTTCAGACACCGTACGGCACCGCGCCGGACTAAGGAAACATCCGAATGGATTTTGTTCAGAATCCGAAATGTTCCCCGCGGCCCGGCGGTGCCCGGGGTGTGAACGGCCCCAACAAGAATGTGGCCCGCCTCGGCGGCACGGGGGGACGGCCGAGGCGGGCGGCGCCGGTCGGCTCACGGAGGGCCGAACGGCGCGTGGGTCCGCGGCGCTGCACGGGAAGGACAGGCGCGGACCTACACCATGGTGTTAATCAACGTTAACGCGATCGTCCATATCGCGTCTATAAGGAGACCGCTTGCCTCTCAAGGGGTTCGTGATCTTCGACGCGGCGGCGACCCTACCCGCGGGTGGGCTGGTGGGCGGAGCCGTAGACCAGGCGGGCGTCGCGGCCCTGCTCCTGGCGCATGCCGTTCTCGGTCAGTTCGATGCGGTGATCGGGGTCGATGCGCGGCGCGGTGTCGGGATTGTGGTCGACGTCGATCGGCAGTCCCGCCGCCTGGCGTTCGATGGTGGGCGTCGCCGTGTAGTACCCGTCGTCGCGATGGTTGTCGGTGTCGTCGTGGTAGATCGAGTCGGGGTGGTCGCGGTCGACGTACAGCGTTTCGTCCACATTGTTGTGAGTGAAGTCGTAGGTGTGGGCCATCTCGTGGAACAGCACGGACGACGGCGTGCTTTCGGAGTCCAATCGAAACGCCGGGTTGTAGCGAATCAGGGGCTTGTCCCGGGGAAGAGCATATCCATTGTGGTCGTTCTTCAGCTCCTCGATGCGGGGATCGGTGTGCGTGTGGGCCATCTCGTCCAGCATCTGCTGTCCCCGGGGCGAGGCGGCCATCATGTCGAGGTCGGCCTGCACCCGCGTCTTGAAGTCGTCGCCGCCCTTGACGTCGTAGGCGTGGTTGTTGGGGCTGATGTCGACGCGCACCGACCTGGCGTCGGCGACGTTGTCGTCGGGCTGCGTGTACGCGGTGTTGTCGCCGTCGCCGCCGATCGCGGCGTCGCGGCCCTGGCCGCCGTAGAGCACGTCGTCGCCGCCGTCGCCGTACAGCCTGTCGTCGCCCCCGCCGCCCGACAGCGCGTCGTCCCCGCCGCCGCCGCTGATGGCGTCGACGCCCTGGCCGCCCTCGCCGTAGTCCTTGCCGTCGCCGCCGTACATCTCGTCGTTGCCGTTGAGGCCGTAGAGGGTGTCGTTGGCCTGTCCGCCGTACAGCTTGTCGTCGCCGTTCTGGCCGTCGGCGTAGTCCTCGCCGTCGCCTCCGTACACGGTGTCGTTGCCGTCGCCGCCGTAGATCTCCTGGCTGCCGCTGCCGCCGACGATGGTGTCGTCACCGCCGCCGCTGTGCACCTCGTCCCAGTGCTTCCCGGGGTATGCGGGATCGTTCTCGGTGGGTCCGGTGTAGATCCGATCGGTGCCGCCGCCGGTGGTGACCCGGTCGTCCCCGGTGGAGGTGGAGACGGTGTTGTCGCCGTCCTTCGCGTTCACCGTGTCGCGGTCGTAGCCCGTGTAGACGGTGTCGTTGCCGCCCTTGGTGTTGACGACGTCGTTGCCCGAGCCCGTGGAGATCGTGTGGTCGCCGTCGGAGGCGTCGACCGTGTCGTTGCCGTCGCCGGTGATCACCGTGTGGCCCGTGCCGTTACCGTCCACTGTGACCTTGTCGTCGCCGTCCCCGCCGAGCACCGTGACGGGGAGGTCCCCCTTGGCCTTCACCGAGATGGTGTCGTTGCCCTGTCCACCCCGGACGAACACCCGCTCGTTGGGCAGGAAGCTGTTCTCGCGCCCGTTGACCATGACGACGGTGTGGCCGTCGCCGTCGGTCCTGACCTCGACCTTGTCGTCGCCCGCACCCGAGTAGACGACGACGATGCCGTCGGCGAGCTGCAGGGTTCCCGCCTTGCCCTCGGGCACCGCGGCGAGCCGCGGGATGCCGTTGGTCAGGCCCGTCCAGGCCTCGGCGGTCCTGCCGAGGCTCGCGGCGTGCTCGGCCAGGGCGGCGTCGAGGTCGGAGCGGATCGTGCGCGCCTCGGCCACCGCGGCGAAGACCTTGGCCTTCTGGTCGTCGTCGGTGGGCAGGAACGTCACGATGTCGTCGCCGGCGGAACTCGGCACGGCGGCGGTGATCCTGCCGAACCCCTCGAACAACCGCACCCCCGAGGAGTTCACCACGTAGGCGACGGCGTCCATGATGGAGGCCGCGTCCGCGGCGTGGGAACCCGCCGCGATCATGCTCAGCGACAGCGACTTCTGATGCGGCTCATAGGAAGTGCGGGTCGCACCCTGCCAGCCCGCGTTGTACACCTTGGACGCGGAGCCGTTGAGCGCCTCGCCGATGTCGGTGGTGTCCTTGTCCAGGTACCGCCACATGTTCGCGGCCTCGGTCAGCTTGGCGGGGTCGGCGTCCAGGCGCCACAGCTTGGCGGGAACCCGGATGGGCGTGGCCGACGCGCCGCCGATGTCGTCATTGCGGGTCATCGATCACACCGCCCCGGCGTCGCGCACGTTGGCGGCGTTGGCCTCGTCCTGCTGCCTGAACGCGAAGGCCATGCCCAGCACCTTGTCGGCGTCGGACTCCACGACATCGGCCATCCCCTCCATGGCCAGGCCGCAGGCGTCGATCAGCCTGTCGTACGCATTGCCCAGTGATTCGGCGCCCGGCGAGTTGCCGAAGGCGGTCGGCGGGACGACGATCACCAGGCGGGCACCGGTGACGGTGTCGCGCAGGTCGGAACCGTGCTCGACGCACTCGGTGGCGAGGGTGGCCAGGGCCACGGGATCGGCGTCGAGGACGCCCGGGGGGTGGGACACGAGGAACTCCAAGGGGGCGGGGAGCGGAGGAAGACTTCGCGACCAACCTTGGCGCGCCCACCTTGTCAGAACCTTGCCGCGCGCGGCGTCACCTCACGTCCCACACCGGTTCGTCGGTCTCGGTGACCTCGCCGTCGCCCCCGAACAGGACGAAGCGGTCGAAGCCGCGGGTGAACCAGCGGTCGTGCGTCACCGCCAGGACCGTGCCCTCGAAGGACTTCAGCCCCTCCTCCAGGGCCTCGGCGCTGGCCAGGTCCAGGTTGTCGGTGGGCTCGTCCAGCAGCAGGCAGGTGGCGCCCGACAGCTCCAAGAGCAGCACCATGAACCGCGCCTGCTGGCCCCCCGACAGGGTGCCGAAGGTCTGCTCCGAGGAGTCGGTGAGCTCGTAGCGCTTCAGCGCGTTCATGGCGGCCGATCGGTCCAGGGAGGGACGGTTGTCGTCGGCCTCCCACAGGATCTGGCGCAGGGTGCGCTCGGCCAGCTCGGGGCGGTCGTGCGTCTGCGAGAAGAACCCCGGCACCACGCGGGCGCCGAGCCGGGCGGAACCGTTGTGTCTCACGGGTTTCAGGTTCTCGTGCTCCATGCCGAGCCCGTCGCCGAGCTGGGCCAGCAGCCGCAGGAAGTGGGACTTGCCCGTGCCGTTGGCGCCCAGGATCGCCACGCGGTCGCCGTACCAGACCTCCAGGTCGAACGGGAAGGTGAGATCCTCCAGCTCAAGCCCCGCGCACATGATGGCGCGCTTGCCCGTGCGCCCGCCGCGCAGCTTCATCTTGATGTCCTGGTCGCGGGGAGGCAGCGGCGGCGGCCCCGCCGCCTCGAACTTCGCCAGGCGGGTCTGGGCGGCGCGGTACCGCGAGGCCATGTCGGAGTTGTAGGCGGCCTTTTGCTTGTACATCAACACCAGGTCCTTGAGCTTCTGGTGGTCCTCGTCCCAGCGGCGCCGCAGCTCCTCGAGGCGCTCGTGCCGCGCGACGCGCGCCTCGTGCCAGGTGGCGAACCCGCCGCCGTGAATCCACACGTCCCCCGACTCCAGGGTCACGACGCGCTCGGCCGTGTTGGCCAGCACCTCGCGGTCGTGGGAGACGAACAGGATCGACTTGTCGGATTCGGTGATGCGCCGTTCGAGCTCGCGCTTGGCGGGCACGTCGAGGAAGTTGTCGGGCTCGTCCAACAGCAGCACCTCGTCGGGGCCGCGCAGCAACAGCTCCAGGGCGAAGCGCTTCTGCTCGCCGCCCGACAGGGTCTTCAGTGGACGGTCCTTGGTCTCCTCCCACGGCTTGCCGAGGATCAGCACCGAAACGGTGTCGCACAACACCTCGAACTCGTACCCGCCGCCGTCGCCCCAGGCGCTGAGGGCATCGGCGTACGCGATCTGCGCCCTCTCCGATGAGGTCGAGTACTTGCCGCGCTTCTCGGTCGCGGCCAGGTCGGCCTCGGCGGCGATCAGCCGCTCCCCCGGCGCGCGCAACCGCGGCGGCGCCAGGTCGAGCGCCAGCCTCCACAGTGGCTTTTCGGACTCGCGCATCCCGACCAACTGCCGCATCGCCCCCAACCCACCCGAGCGGGCGACGCCCCCCTCGACGGGATCCAGGTCGCCCGCGATCATCCGCATCAGCGTGGTCTTTCCCGTGCCGTTGGCGCCGATCAACGCCACCTTGGCACCCTCGCCGACGCGGAAGTTCACGTCGCGAAACAGCGTCCTGCCGTCGGCGAGGACGTGCGTCACCCCAGAGACGTCGATGTAGCCCATGGCGGAAGTGTGCCGTGCGCGGTGACCAACGTCCAGGGAATTTGCCGAAAATGGTTTGCGGCACATGGGTGGCCCGCCATAACATGCCGACGACCACAGGTCCGTTCGAGATGGAGGCCCCGAGATGCGGCGACAGATCACTGCACCCACGAGTCAGCTGTTCGCCTCCTCAAGGACCTCATCCATTGACCTTTTTGAATTTGGGCATCCTCGCCCATGTCGACGCGGGAAAGACCACTCTCACTGAGCGCCTGCTGTTTCAGGCTGGCGTCATAAGGACGATCGGCCGTGTCGACGACGGTGACACGCAGACCGACGCGATGGAGCTGGAGCGACGTCGCGGCATCACCATCACCTCGGCGGTGGTGACGTTTCGGTTGGACGACGTCACCGTGAATGTGATCGATACGCCTGGGCACAGTGATTTCATCGCCGAGGTGGAGCGGGCGCTGGGCGTGTTGGACGGCGCGGTGCTGGTGGTGTCGGCCGTCGAAGGCGTCCAGGCGCAGACCCGCGTACTGATGCGCACCCTCAAACGCCTGGGTGTACCCACGCTGATCTTCGTCAACAAGATCGACCGCGCGGGAGCCCGCGAGGCCGAACTCGTCGACGAGATCCGTGCCGCACTGGGAGTACGGGTCGTGGCCCTGTCCCGTGTCGACGGCATCGGGGCACGAACGGCCACGGCCACGGCACGCCCGTGGGACACCGAACTTCTCACCGAGGCCACCGAGGCGTTGGCCGACAACAACGAGGCGTTCATGACCGCCTTCGTGAACGGAGACCTCCCCGACACCGACACCTGCCGACGAGAACTCACCCGTCAAACACACGCGGGACTCCTCCACCCCGTGTTGTTCGGTTCGGCGGCAACAGCGACAGGCATCACCGAACTGACGGCGGCCATTCACGACCATCTACCGTCGACGCAGGCCAGCCCCGACGGCGCACCCGATGGCCTGGTGTTCAAGGTCGAACGCGGACCCGCCTCGGAGAAGATCGCCTACGTACGCATGCGCGCGGGAACCTTGCGTCCCCGTACTCGGCCAGCCGTGCGACGCGGCACCTCCACACTCGACGCCAAGATCACCGCCGTGCGCGTCTTCGGCCACGGCACCACCACCATCACCAGCGACGCCGTCGCGGGCAGCATCGCCAAGGTCTGGGGTATGACCGACGTTCGCATCGGCGATGTCATCACGGGTGCGGCCTCGAAGACCTCCCCCTCCACGGCCCAACCACGAACCGACGGTCCCCCCACCACGGTTGACACCGCCGAGGAACCCACACCAACCCTCTTCGCCCGCCCCAGCTGGGAAACCGTGGTGACGCCGAAGAACCCGAGGGATCGGATGGCGTTGCACGCCGCGCTGCGGAGCCTGGCGGAGCGGGATCCGTTGGTGGAGCCGCGATGGGAGGGCGAGCAGTGCCTGGTGAACCTCTATGGGGAGGTGCAGAAGGAGGTGATCGCGTCGCTGCTGAACGACGAGTTCGGGATCGCCGTCGAGTTCTCCGACTCCCGCATGCTCCACATCGAACTCCCCACGGGCATCGGGGAGGCCGAGGAGGTGATGGGAGACGACGCGAGCACGCACTTCTACGCCACCATCGGATTGCGGGTCGCGCCCGGCCCGGCGGGTTCGGGCGTGCGATACCAGCTGGGCGTGGAGCGCGGGTCGCTGCTGTCGTCGATGCGCAACGCGATCGAGGAGATGGTGTACTCCACCCTGGGGCAGGGACTGCACGGTTGGCCCGTCCACGACTGCGAGGTCACGCTGATCCGCTCGGGCTACATGCCACCCGCGAGCACCGCCAGCGAGTTCCGCAAGCTGACCCCGCTGGTGGTCGCGCGGGCCCTGCGGCGCGCGGGAACCGTGGTGTGCGAACCGATCAGCCGCTTCGTCCTCGACCTCCCCGA
Source organism: Stackebrandtia sp. (assembly GCF_035643755.1). NCBI lineage: Bacteria > Bacillati > Actinomycetota > Actinomycetes > Glycomycetales > Glycomycetaceae > Stackebrandtia > Stackebrandtia sp. The sequence goes on from NZ_DASQPW010000094.1 coordinate 13,593, forward strand.
GGCCGCCGCGCCGTCGGTCCTGTCGGCCCTGGCCGAGGTCGGATCGACCGTGGAGGAGACCGACGCCGCGAGCGGCGTGTGGCGGCTGTCGGGAACGATGCGAACCGCCGCCGTGAAGGGAATCCAGCGCCGACTGCCCGGCCTGGCCGCGGGCGAGGCGACGTTCACCTCCCATGTGGACGGCCACCGTCCCCTGACGGGAGAACCCCCGCGGCGGGCCCGCACCGACGGCAACCCGCTGGATCGCGACAGCTACCTCCGATTTCTCAACAATCGGTGACAAGGCTCCAGCCTGATGGGGGGAGGCCGACCGTCCGACCCGACTACTGTTCCCTTCGCGGACGGGTCGGACGGTCGGAGTCTCACTCCAGCGTGAAGCGGAGCGCCTTGTCGGCATCGGAGCACTTCTCGGTGCTGAATGCCATGCCCCGCTTGGCTTCTTGTTCCAGGGGGCCGAGACACATCTTGGTGCTCTTGACCTGAAGGATGTATTCGCCGCTGCCCTCGGCGGTCAGGACGAGGGTCTGAAGTGGAGCGCCCTTGGTGCAGTCCTTGGCGCCGAACAGGTATCCGGGCTTGGTGGCGGGCGGGTCGGCGGTGAGGCAGGCCGTCCACGCGGGTTTGGCGAAGGCCATGGTCACCACGAACTCGCGCTTGGACTGCGGGGTCCAGGTGAGTTTCGGGGTGGCCTTGGCGCAGTCGGCGAAGACCGTCACCTCGCGCTGCTTGTTGCCCTTCTCGGGGCCCCAGCTCATGCACAGGTCGGAGGCGACCTGTTTGAGCCGGTAGGAGCCCTTGTCGGGGTAATGGCCGTCGTCGGCGGTGCCGCCCGCCTTGGAGGCGTCCGCGTCGGAGGTGGCGTCGTGGCTCGCGCTCGAGGAGTCGTCGGCGGCGCCGCCGGGGGTGTGCTTCTGGGAGAACCAGGTGATCGTGAGGACCCCGACGATCACGGCGACGGCGACGACCGCGATCGACACCGCCAGGATCGTGCTGGTCCTGCCGCGGCGATTGTTCTTGAAGGAGTCGCGTCCCGGGGGAACGGGCGGGGGCTGTTGACCGAAGTTGTTATTCCACTGTGAAGTCATTGGCGGATCACCACTCTTCCTGCGGGGCACGGACATTGAACCATATTTGCCCGGCCCGCGCACGCGTGGGAGCGGTATCGTACCTGGTGAGAGCCTATTTGACTGCAAATAGGACTATTGAGGAAATTGCGCGGATAGATTCCCTTTCCGCACATTGATCCATAAAGAAGCCGCGGACGGTGATTCCGTCCGCGGCCATAAAGCTCGCGCGTGTCAGAGGTTCGCCACGTCGGCCTGCTTGGCGCGCACCGCCTCGGCGGCCTCCTTGAGGCCCGCCAGCTCGGTGTCCGACAGCGGGGTCTCGACGACCTTGCGAACGCCGGTCGCGCCGATCTCGGCGTTGACTCCCAGGTAGACGCCCGAGATGCCGTACTCGCCGTCGACCCAGGCGCACACGGGCATCACGGCTCCGGCGTCCTCGGCGACGGCCTTGGCCATCCGGGCGGCCGCGGCGGACGGGGCGTAGAAGGCCGAGCCGGTCTTCAACAGGCCCACGATCTCGGCGCCGCCCTTGCGGGTGCGGTCCACCAGTTCCTCGACCTTCTCGGCGGACAGCGCGTCGGCCAGCGGCTTGCCGTCCACCGTGCACTGCGACGGGACCGGGACCATGGTGTCGCCGTGCGAGCCGAGGGTCAGGGTCTTGACCGAGGCGGTGGCGACGCCGAGCTCCTCGGCGACGAAGTTGGTGAAGCGGGCGGTGTCGAGCATGCCCGCCTGGCCCAGCACCCGGTTCTTCGGGAACCGCGAGGCGATCTGCGACAACGCGGTCATCTCGTCCAGCGGGTTGGACACCACGATGATCACGGCGTTGGGGGCGTACTTGGCGACGTTCTCGGCCACGCCCCGCACGATCTTGGCATTGACCTCCAGCAGGTCCATCCGGCTCATGCCGGGCTTGCGCGGGAGGCCGGCGGTGATGATCACGACGTCGGAGCCCGAGATCACCTCGTAGCCGCTGCCATCGGTGCCGGTGGTGGCGCCGACCACCTTGGTCTCGTAACCCTCGATGGAGCGGGACTGGTTCATGTCGAGCGCCAGGCCCTCGGGCCGACCCTCGATGATGTCGGTGAGCACGACGGTCTCGAAGACGTCGTACTCGGCCAGTCGCTGCGCCGTGGTGGAGCCGTAGAAACCGGCGCCGACGACGGTGACCTTCTTACCCATGAAGACTCCTGCGTATAAGTGTGCTTTTGCAAGCACAGTATGTCGGCGGCGCGCGCGCGAACGCGGGGGGTGGCGCCGAGTGAGGCGCGACCCCCCGCACCGGCTAATGGAAGAAGTGCCTCGTCCCGGTGAAGTACATCGTCAGGTTGGCCTCGGCGGCCGCCGCGATCACCTCGTCGTCGCGGATCGACCCGCCCGGCTGCACCACGGCGCGCACGCCCGCGGTGGCCAGGATCTTCAGGCCGTCGGCGAAGGGGAAGAACGCGTCGGACGCCGCCATGGCGCCCCGGGCCCGCTCGCCCGCCCGGTTGACGGCGAGCCGCGCCGAGTCCACCCGGTTCACCTGGCCCATGCCGACGCCGACCGTGGCCAGATTGGACGCCAGCAGGATCGCGTTGGACTTCACCGCGCGCACCGCCCACCACGCGAACGCGGCGTCGGCCAGCGCCTCAGGGTCGAGCGCCGCACCCGTCACCAGCTTCCAGTTGTCCGGGTCGTCGCCGGGGCCGTTCACCCGGTCGGGGATCTGGCCGAGCGCGCCGCCGGAGATGGCGCGGTACTCCACCGGCTCGGCGACCCACTGCGGCGCCCGCAGGATGCGGATGTTCTTCTTGCCCTGCAAGACCTTCAGCGCCTCGGGGTGGAAGGACGGCGCCACGATCACCTCGGTGAACACCTCGGCGACCTGGCGGGCCATCTCGACGTTCACCTCGGTGTTGGCGGCGATCACGCCGCCGTAGGCGCTCACCGGGTCGCAGACGTGGGCCTTGCGGTACGCCTCGGCCACATTGGATGCCGTGGCGATGCCGCAGGGGTTGGTGTGCTTGATGATGGCCACGCAGGGGTGGCCGAAGTCGTTGCAGGCCCGCCAGGCGCCGTCGGTGTCGACGTAGTTGTTGTAGGACATGGGCTTGCCGTGCAGCTGCTCGGCCTGGGCCAGGCCGTCGGACGACCGCGGGTCCGCGTACAGGGCCGCGCCCTGGTGCGGGTTCTCGCCGTAGCGCAGGTCGGCGACCTTGTGCAGCGGCGTTCCGACGAACGGAGGGAATCCGTCCGATGTGGAAAGATTCAGCCAGGTGGCGACCTGCGAGTCGTACGTGGCCAGGTGCGCGAACGCCTTGGCCGCCAGCACCCGGCGCTCTGGCTCGGTGAACCCGCCCTTGTCCACCGCCCCCAGCACCTCGGCGTAGTCGCCGGGCTCGACCACCACGGCGACGTTGGCGTGGTTCTTGGCGGCGCCGCGCACCATGGACGGCCCGCCCACGTCGATCTGCTCGATGGTCTCGTCGAAACCGGCGCCCGAGGCGAGGGTCTCGGCGAACGGGTAGAGGTTCACCACCAGCAGGTCGAACGGCGCGATGCCGAACTCGGCCAGCTGGGCGGCGTGGGATTCCTTGCGCAGGTCGGCCAGCAGGCCCGCGTGCACCTTGGGGTGCAGGGTCTTGACGCGCCCGTCCAGCGCCTCCGGGAAGCCGGTCAGGTCCTCCACCCTGGTCACCGGGACGCCGAGGTCGGCGATGGCCGCGGCGGTGCCGCCGGTGGACACCAGCTCCACGCCCGCCTCGTGCAGGCCCAGGGCCAGGCGGTCGAGGCCGTTCTTGTCGTAGACCCCGATCAGGGCGCGGCGGATCGGTTTGCGTGCATCGGATGCGGAAGTCATGTCTCTCCTGAAGCAAACTGCGGCCCCAAGCGGCCGCGTGAGTAGTCACGTGACCTCAAAGCCCAGGCGTACGACTTCAGTCTGCTGTGTGAACGTCGCTTCCCGGTGGTGCCCCACCTCGGCGTGTCTCGCCGTTTCGCCAGTCGCGACGCGGGCAACCCTACACCGGGCGGCCGATGATGACCCGCCGTCCGTCGACCCGCCAGCCCTCGCGCACCATGCGGCCCACGGACTCGACCAGCTGGGCCCGCTCGGCGACCTTGATGCGCTCGGTGAGTGTGTCCACTGTGTCGTCGTCGTGGACGGGGACGGGAACCTGCGCGATGATCTGGCCGGTGTCCACTCCGGAGTCGACCATGAACAGGGTGGCGCCGGTGACCTTGACGCCGTACTCCAGGGCGGCGGCGGGGCCGCGCATGCCGGGGAACGACGGCAGCAGGGAGTTGTGGGTGTTGACGAAGCGCCCGCCGAACAGCTTCATGAACGGCTCGCCCAGCAGCTTCAGGAAACCCGCCGACACCACCAGGTCGGGCGCGTGCTCGGCGGTGGAGGCGGCCACGGCGGCGTCGAAGGCGTCGCGGCCGTCGAAGTCGCTCACCCTGTGGACGAAGCTGGGGATGCCGGCGCGGCGCGCCAGTTCCAGGCCGCCGATGTCGGGGCGGTCGGCGCCGACGGCCACCACCGTGGCACCGTACGATTCGGCGGCGGACGCGTCGATCAGCGCTTGGGCGTTGGAGCCCGCCCCCGAGACAAGGACGACCAGCCGCGCCGTCATGACTTCCCCAATGTTTGAGCTCCGCGAACGATCACGCGCAACCCTAACGTCCGCGTCATTCGACGCGGCGCACCCCCACCAGGCGGGCGACCAGGGCGCCCAGGCACACCGCGGCGGCCACCACCCCGGCGGCGGTCGCCGCCGTCTTCCACACCGGCGGGCCGAGCTCGGCCATGCGTCCCACGCCCATCGGCCCGGCGGCGGCGAAGCTCAGGGCCGCGGTCACCAGGCCCGCCGAGACACCAGACACAATGGACGCGTAGGTCAGCTGGGGCAGCGCGAGGTCGATCGAGCGGATCGCCAGCACCACGCCGAAGACGCAGCCCACCGCCAGCGGGACCCCCCACAGGGCGGTGCCGCGCCAGTCCAGCGGGGCGTCGGGAATCGCCGCGAACAGCGGGAACGCCGGCAACGGTCCGATGTCGACGCCGATCACCGACACGTGGGTGTCGACGCCCACCGCGAAGCCCGGGCCCAGCAGGTAGGCCGTCGCCCAGATCGCCACGGTCGGCAGGTACAGCAGGCACACCACGCCCACCCCGACGGCGCCCACCGCTCCCCCGCCGAAGGCGGCGAACGTCTTGGCCACCGAGCCGCCGCGCACCGCGATCGCCACCCCGGCCAGCAGGGCGCCGGCCGCCAGCACGACCACCATGGTCAGGGCGCCGGAGCGCATGCCGCGCCGCAGCCACACCGGGATCCGGTGCCACAGGGCCGTGCCACCCCCCGACTCCGCCAGCGCCCCAAGGCTTCCGGCCACCAGCGACAGGACAGCGGCGTGCACCGCGGCGCGCCAGATCGTCACGCCGAAGGGGTCGTCGGAGACCAGGTACGCCACCACGGTGGTCATCACCGTGTACGACAGGGTCACCGACAGGGTGGCGGCCCGCACCGCGGGAAAGTCGCGTCCCCCGATGGCGCGCACCGTGTGCGCACCGGCGCGCGACAGCCGCCACACCACCACCGCGGACAGCAGCAGCGGCGGCAGGCCCACCGTCAGCCCCGCGACCCCGACCGGTACGCCGTGCGCCAGCAGCCAGATCGCCCCGGCCATCCGCACCGCCGCGGCCACCGAGCCGGGAAATCCCGCGCCCCACCAGGCCAGGATCACCACCGCCAACACCGGAAGCACCACGATGAGCAGGTTCCACACGCTGGTGGCCGCGCCCGCGGTCATCACCCCGCGCAGTCGGGCCGGGATGCGCGGCGTCACCACGACGGTCTCGCGCTGCGCCCCGCGGGCCCGGCGGGGTGGCTTGCCGCCGCGCTGCCGGGGAAGGTCCCGGGACACCGATACGGTCTCGCGCTGTCTGCCGCGCTGAGACATCCTGTCCTGCCGATCATTCATCGTGAGTCAGTGTGTCACGACGGGCGGGGCGAGTTAGGACATGTACAGCGCCAACTCGTCCAATCTGTCCACCATGCGGGGATCCAGATCGGTGTGCACGATGAGTTCCGATGTGGACAGGAACGGGCCGTTGGTCTCTCGCAATCGGATGATCTCCTCGGCGATCTCCGGGGTGACGCCCGGCAGGGTGCGCAGGGCGTCGGCGTCGGCGTGGTTGACGTCGACCAGTCCCCCGTCGTCGAAGTCGCGCAGCTTGTCGGGGCGCCCGATGCCCAGTTCCCGGGCGGCGACGGGGTCGTTGACGGCCAGGTCGCGGGCCTCGTTGCGCAGGGTGCGGCGGTGGTTCACCGCGGCCAGGGCCTGGGCGTTGACCGGGTCGCTGGACAGCCGCTTCAGCGGCAGCGGGCTGTCGCGGGCGTCCTCGTGGCGCCGGACCTTCTCGGCCAGCAGGAAGGCGTGGACGCCGCCGCCCAGCCAGCACACGAACCACAGGATCAGCCACACCGGGAGGAGGACGTCGGCCGCGCCGACGGTCGACATCGTTACCCAGCAGGCGAAGGCCGTGATCAGCCCGAGTGAGTAGCCGCCCGCCATCAGGGCCAGCGAGCGGGACCGCATCCGGTGGGCCACGTGCCCGACGATGAAGGGGGTGGCGAAGCCGCCGGTGATCAGGGGCAGGGCGCCCCAGCCCAGCGCCACGATCAGCGGGTCCATCTTGACCGGTGTGGGACGGAAGGGGATCACCGCGGGCGGCGGCGGGTAGTACGCGGGGACCGGCGCCCGCTGCGGCGACAGGTACGCGCCGCCGGGAGCGGCGGGGATCGCGTCGGCCAGCGACTCCATGCCGGGCCACTCCTGGAGTTCCAGGGTGGTGATCACCGGGATCGCCGAGCGCCGGGCGGCGATCACCTGGGGGGCGTGTTGCGGAACGGTGCGGTCCACCACGACGTAGGTGAGCGAGGGGGTGAAGCGGTGCGCGATGACGGCGCCGCCGAGGCTCAACATCTGCCGGGCACGGTGGATTCGGGGCCCCGTGCCCAGAAGCAATACCCTGACGCCTTCGAACGACTGGGGATTCATGGCGGGCTCCGTTGAGGTGTCTGTCTTACATGGTGGGTGCGCTCGATGTTACTGAACGCCGCCACCGGCCTGTATCCCCAGAACGTGACAAACGGTGCCCCGGAATGGCTTCCGGGGCACCGTCGCGGTGTGCTCGTGGCCTACAGGCCCTTGACGATCTCCCGCATCAGCTGGGCGGTCTGGGACGGGGTCTTGCCGACCTTCACCCCGGCGGCCTCCAGCGCCTTGGCCTTGGCGTCGGCGGTGCCCGCCGAGCCCGAGATGATCGCGCCGGCGTGGCCCATGGTCTTGCCGGGGGGCGCGGTGAAGCCCGCGATGTAACCCACGACCGGCTTGGTCACGTTGGCCTTGATGTAGTCGGCGGCTCGCTCCTCGGCGTCGCCGCCGATCTCGCCGATCATGACGATCGCGGCGGTCTCGTCGTCGGCCTGGAAGGCCTCGAGGCAGTCGATGTGGGTGGTGCCGATGACCGGGTCGCCGCCGATGCCCACGCAGCTGGAGAACCCGACGTCGCCGAGCTCGTACATCAGCTGGTAGGTCAGGGTTCCCGACTTGGACACCAGGCCGATCTTGCCGGGGCCGGTGATGTCGGCGGGGATGATGCCCGCGTTGGACTTGCCGGGGCTGATGACGCCGGGGCAGTTCGGGCCGACGATGCGGGTGGCCCCGCCCTTGGCCTGTGACTGGGCCCAGAACGCCACCGAGTCGTGGACCGGGATGCCCTCGGTGATGACCACGGCCAGCCCGATCTCGGCGTCGACGGCCTCCATGACGGCGTCCTTGGCGAACTTCGGCGGCACGAACACCACGGTGGTGTCGGCGCCGGTCTCGGCCATGGCCTCGGTCACCGACGCGAACACCGGCAGCTGCTTGTCGTCGAAGTCGGCCTTGGTGCCGGCCTTGCGCGGGTTGACACCGCCCACCACATTGGACCCGGACGCCAGCATCCGGCGGGTGTGCTTGGTGCCCTCGGCACCGGTCATGCCCTGGACGATGATCTTGGAGTTCTCGTTGAGGAAGATCGACATCTCAGGCCCCCTTTCCAGCGAGCTCGGCGGCCTTGTCGGCGGCACCGTCCATGGTGTCCACCTGCGTCACGAGCGGGTGGTCGGCTTCGTTGAGGATCGAGCGTCCCAGCTCGGCGTTGTTGCCGTCGAGGCGTACCACCAGCGGCTTGTTGACGTTCTCGCCGCGCTCGGCGAGCATCTGGAGGGCGCCCACGATGCCGTTGGCCACCTCGTCGCAGGCGGTGATGCCGCCGAAGACGTTGACGAAGACGCTGCGCACGTCCGGGTCGGACAGCACGACCTCCAGGCCCGCGGCCATCACCGCGGCCGAGGCGCCGCCCCCGATGTCGAGGAAGTTGGCGGGCTTGACGTTGCCGTGCCGCTCGCCCGCGTAGGCCACGACGTCCAGGGTGGACATGACCAGGCCCGCGCCATTGCCGATGATGCCGACCTGGCCGTCCAGCTTGACGTAGTTGAGGTCGGCCTCCTTCGCCTTGAGCTCCAGCGGGTCCTGGGTGCCCGCGTCGGCCAGTTCGGCGCGATCGGGGTGGCGGAAGTCGGCGTTGTCGTCGAGGGTGACCTTGGCGTCCAGCGCCAGCGCCTTGCCCGCGGGAGTGCGCACCAGCGGGTTGACCTCGACCAGGGTGGCGTCCTCGGAGACGAAGGTCTCCCACAGCTTGACGAACATGCTGACCAGCTGGTCCTTCAGGTCGGCGGGGAAGCCGGCCCGGTCGACGATCTCGCCGGCGACCTTCTCGTCGACGCCGGCGATGGCGTCGATAGGCAGCTTGAGCACCTTGTCCGGCGCGGTCTCGGCGACCTGCTCGATCTCCACTCCGCCCTCGGTGGAGGCGATGCACAGGAACGTGCGGTTCGCGCGGTCCAGCAGGAAGGAGAAGTAGTACTCGGAATCGATGTCGGCGGTGACGGTCATCATGACCTTCTTCACCGTATGGCCCTTGATGTCCATGCCGAGGATGTCGGTGGCGCGCGCCCGCGCCTCCTCCACGGTGTCGGCGAGCTTCACGCCCCCGGCCTTGCCCCGGCCGCCGACCTTGACTTGTGCCTTGACGACCACGCGCCCGTTGAGACGCTCGGCGATGCCAACGGCCTCGTCGACGGTCGTGGCTACGCCACCGTCCAGCACCGGCACGTCGTGCCGGGCGAACAGCGCGCGCCCCTGGTATTCATACAGGTCCACTGTTAGTAGTCCGCTCCTGAAGAAACTGTCGAACGTTGATTAAGCCGCGCTGGCGCGACCCATCCCCGCAGCGTATCGGGACGGCGGCCCGCCGCCCGTCCCCGGGTGGGGCGAGTGCTGTTTCGTCACAGCCACAAGAAAAGTCCGCCGATGCGATATCGACGGACTTTCGTGTTGGTCGGGTTGACAGGATTTGAACCTGCGACCCCCTCGTCCCGAACGAGGTGCGCTACCAAGCTGCGCTACAACCCGAGGCCTGCCGCGTCGCTTGACAAACCAGAAACAGATAAGTCAAGTTTCGCGCTGAGCAATCGTAGCTAATGCCCTCGGGGTGGCGCCAGCCGGTATCTAGGCGGCCGGGATCAGGGTCAGGACGCTGGCCTCGGGGCGGCACGCGAAGCGCACCGGGGCGTAGGGGCTGGTGCCCAGGCCCGCGGAGACGTGCAGCCAGGACGCGCCGTAGCGGTGCAGGCCCTTGACCATGGTGCGGTCGATGCCGCAGTTGGTGACCAGGGCTCCGTAGCCGGGGACGCACACCTGGCCGCCGTGGGTGTGGCCCGCCAGCAGGACCTCGTAGCCGTCGGAGGCCATCTCGTCCAGCACGCGCGGTTCGGGCGAGTGGGTCAGGCCGATGGACACGTCGACGTCGCTGGGCGCGGGCCCGGCGATCAGGTCGTAGTCGTCGAGGTCGAAGTGGGGGTCGTCGACGCCCGCGATGGCGATCGTCGCGCCGTTGGTGTTGACGCGGGTGGTGGCGTTGTTGAGGTCCAGCCAGCCGCCGCCCGTGAGCACCTTGCGCAGCTCCTCTGTGGGCAGTTCGGCGCCGTACTTGTGCTCGCGGTTGGGGTTGAAGTAGGTGAAGGGGTTCTTCAGCACCGGGGCGTAGTAGTCGTTGGACCCGAAGACGAACACGCCCGGGAAGTCGAACAGCGGCTCCAGCGCCGCCGACACGGTGGACACCGCCTCGGCGTGGGCCAGGTTGTCGCCGGTGAGCACCACCAGGTCGGGGTCGAGGGCGGCCAGCGAGGCGACCCAGTGCACCAGCTTGTCCTGGTGCGGGACCAGGTGGAGGTCGGAGATGTGCAGGATGCGCAGCGGTTCGGCGTCCGGGCGCAGCACGGGAACGTCGAAGCGTCGCAGCGTGAATTGGTTGCGTTCCACCAGCGAGGCGTAGGCGAGGGCGGCGGCGCCCGCGGCGGCCAGCAGCCCGGTGGCGGTGATAAGGCTTCGCTTCTTCATGGGGACAACGGTAGTTTGTTTCGCTATGAGCAGTCTCAAGACCCGCCTGGAACAAGACATGGCATCGGCGTTGAAGGGCCGCGACGAGCTGGTCCTCAACACCTTGCGCATGACCCTGACCGCGATCCGCAACGCCGAGGTGGCCGGCAAGCGGGCCCGCGAGCTCAGCGACGACGAGGTGCTGAAGGTGGTGGCCAAGCAGGCCAAGCAGCGCGCCGAGGCGGCCGAGGCCTTCGAGGGCGGCGGACGCCCGGAGTCGGCGGCCCGGGAGCGGGCCGAGGGCGAGGTGCTGGCGCGTTACCTGCCGAAGCGGCTGGGCGCCGAGGAGCTGACCGCGCTGATCGACGAGGTGTTCGCCGAGGGCGGGTTCACCGAGCCGAGCCAGATGGGGCAGGCGATGAAGGCGGTTCAGGCGAAGGTGGCCGGGCGCGCCGAGGGGCGCACGGTCGCCGAGTTGGTGAAGGCACGACTCGCGCGCTGACAAAAGGGACCTTGTGGACGGATGTCGGGTATCCGACGTCCGTCTACTTTAATGCGCCTATCGTTAATACCACTGGAAAGCGATGGACTAAGCGTTACGTAATCGAAATCCATACGCATGTTCATATATGACAGTATGATCCCACCCTGACCAGCATGGAGAGCAGGAATCACAGCCATGACTCGACTCGCCAAATCCGCGCGCCTGGCCACCGCCGTCCTGATTGGTCTGGCATCCCTGACCACCGCCGGGTGTTCCGACAGTGACAGCCTCAAGGTCTGCACCACTCTGCCCTATCCGCCATTCCAATACGTGGATAAGAAGAACGACGACAAAATCGTCGGCTTCGATGTTGACATGATCAACAAGGTCGCCAAGAAGCTCGGCAAGAAGCAGGAAATCGTCGACACCGGCTTCCAGCCGATCAAGTCCGGCGAGGCCATGGCCAACGGCACCTGCGCCATCGCCGCCGCGGCCATCACGATCACCCCGGAACGCAAGAAGGTCATGGACTTCTCCGATCCGTACTACAACTCCTACCAGTCGCTGGCCGTCGTGCCGAAGTCCAAGATCAAGGACCTGTCCGATCTGAGGGGCAAGACCGTGGGCGCCCAGGGCGACACCACCGGCGAGGAGTACCTGAAGAAGCGCGAGAAGAAGTACGGCTACACCATCAAGTCGTTCAAGGACCTCGGCCAGGAGCGCGAGGCCCTGATCGGCGAGCAGATCGACGCCGCCATCAACGACGTTCCGGTGTGGACCGACCAGCTCGACAAGGACCCCGGCAGCATCGTCATCGCCGCCCGCTACAACACCGGCGAGAAGTACGGCTACGCGGTCGCCAAGGGCGACAAGGAAACCCTGGACGCCATCAACGCGGTCATCAAGGACGTCAAGAGCTCCGGGTACTACCAGAAGCTGTGCAAGAAGTGGATTCACGAGAAGTGCAGGTAAAAGCGGATGACTGACAGCTCCGGGACTCCCGAGGCTCCCAGGCCGCGCAGCCCGCGCGCGCGGCGCCGCCGTTCGCTGCTGATCCAGGGTGTCATCGGCCTGATCGTGATCCTGGTGATCGGCTACCTCGTCGACTGGGGACGGCTCGCCGAGGCCTACCTGAACCTGCCGGTGGCCGCCGACATGTGGCCCGAGGTGCTGCGCGCCCTGGGCAACACGCTGCTGTTCACCTTGGGCGCCTTCGTCTTCGGCATCGTCGGCGGCGTGGTCCTAGCGATGATGCACCTGTCGTCCGTGGCACCGTACCGCTGGATCGCGCGGATCTACGTGGAGATCTTCCGCGGGCTGCCCGCCCTGCTGGTGCTGTTCATCGTGGGCTACGGAATCCCCCGGGCGTTCCCGGGCTTCCGTTTCCCCGGCGACGTCTACGGCCAGGTGACCGCCGGTCTGGGCGTGGTGGCCGCGGCCTACATGGCCGAGACCATTCGCGCCGGCATCCAGGCGGTGCCGCGCGGCCAGCTCGAGGCGGCCCGCTCGCTGGGCATGTCGCACGGCAGGACGATGCGGCGCATCGTTCTGCCCCAGGCGATCCGCATCGTGATCCCCCCGCTGACCAACGAGTTCGTGCTGCTGACCAAGGACAGCGCCCTGGCGTACATCCTGGGCGTCACGGCCATGACCATGGAGATCACCAAGCTGGGCGAGCAGACGATGAACGCCGAGGCCAGCCCGACACCGCTGTTGGTGGCGGGTCTGCTGTACCTGGTCATCACCATCCCGCTGTCGCACCTGGCGCGCCGGCTCGAAGCCCGTCTGTCCCCGACCAAGTGAGGAAGTCATGAGCGACGCCGCCGACGCGCAGCCCGTCGTGGTCATCGACGAGCTGCACAAGTACTTCGGCAAGAACGAGGTGCTCAAGGGCATCAATCTCACCATCAGGCGCGGCGAGGTGGTGTGCGTCATCGGGCCGTCCGGCTCCGGCAAGTCCACCCTGCTGCGCTGCGTGAACCTGCTCGAGGTGCCGACCTCGGGGACCGTCGAGGTGCACGGCGAGAACCTCAACGACCCCGACGCCGACGTCGACCTGGCGCGGCGCCGCATCGGCATGGTGTTCCAGCAGTTCAACCTGTTCAGCCACCTGAACGTGCTCAACAACCTGTGCGTCGCGCAGCAGCAGGTGCTGGGCCGGCCCCGCGCCGCGGCCGAGACCGTGGCGCGCGACAACCTGGCCAAGGTCGGCCTGGGCGACCGCGAGACCGCCCGCCCGGCCCAGCTGTCCGGCGGGCAGCAGCAGCGGGTGGCGATCGCCCGCGCGCTGTCCATGGAGCCGGACCTGATGCTGTTCGACGAGCCCACCTCGGCGCTGGACCCCGAGCTGGTGGGCGACGTGCTGGCGGTGATGCGGTCCCTGGCCGCCGAGGGCATGACCATGATGGTGGTGACCCACGAGATGAGCTTCGCCCGCGACGTGGCCGACCGGGTGGTGTTCATGGACGACGGCGTCATCGTCGAGGACGGCGCGCCCGGCGAGCTGCTGGAACGGCCCCGCACCGAGCGGGCGAAGGAGTTCCTCAAGCGAGTACTCGACCCCACACACGCGGTGGACACCTCGTCCTTATGTGGACGGTGCGTTAATTATGGACTACTCATATATGTCCATGCAGGAAACTTGACGGAGGGGAACCAAAGATCGGCTCGGGTGTGGCACCATAGGCGACGCCTCCCGGCGGCGCCCCCACCCCACCTGCCTCGGGAGGTTGGCTTCTAAAAGGAGAATCCCCTTTGACACGCCTCTCCCTGATGGTCAGGGTGTTGTCCGCAGCCCTGGCGACCGTGGCGATGGCCACGGGCCTGAGCGCATGCGGCGGCCCGAACACCCTCACCGTGTGTACCTCGATCCCCTACGAACCGTTCCAGTACAAGGATTCCTGGAAAGACAACAAGATCGTCGGTTTCGACGTCGACATGATGGATCTGGTCGCCAAGAAGCTCGGTGCCCAGCAGAAGATCGTGGACTCGGGCTTCGACTCCATCGACTCCGGAAGCGTCCTGGAGGACGGTGACTGCGACGTCGCCGCCGCCGCCCTGAGCATCACCCCCGATCGCCAGAAGAAGATGTCCTTCTCGCAGCCCTACTACTACGCCGACCAGGCGCTGGCGGCCAAGAAGGACTCCAAGCTCAAGAACCTGAAGGGCCTGAAGGGCAAGAAGCTCGGCGTCCAGCGCGACACCACCGGCGCCGCCTACGCCGAGGAGAACCAGGACAAGTACGGCTACAAGATCCGGCCCTACAACAACCTCGACCAGTTGCGCGAGGCGCTGATCTACGACGTGGTGGACGCGGCCATCAACGATGTGCCGCTGTGGACGTCCAAGGTGGACAAGGCGCCCGAGCCCCTGAGGATCATCCAGCGATACGACACCGGTGAGAAGTACGGCTACGCCGTCTCCAAGGACAACGCCGACCTGCTCAAGACCATCAACGCGGTGCTCGACGAGGCCAAGAAGGACGGACAGTACGACAAGATCTGCAAGAAGTGGATCGGTGAGAAGTGCGCCAGCGGTAACGATTCCGGCGACGGCGGCTGATCCAGATCGGACAGCCCCTCGGGAAGCTCGGGGAGCCGGTCCTCCAGCCGGGTGATCTTATCGTCCACGATGTCCAATGCCTGGTCGATCTGGTGGCAGAAGTAGACGTACAGCTCCTTATAGGCCAGGCGCTGGCGTTTCAGCATGCTTTCCATGGAGCGCAGGCGTTGCAGGTTGTGCTCGGTAACCGGGACCTCGCCGCGTTCGAACCGCCGGATGTCCGTGGCAAGGCGGTTCGACAACTCGCGCAGGTCCGCGTGTTTGTTCATCGCGTAAGCCTAACTCGCCGGGGTGGCGTCGCCGCCGGTTCGGCGATGGGGGCCGCCCACGATGGATGGTGGGCGGCCCGGGGAGTGTTTCGGATGAAGTCTCAGCCCGCCCTCTCGGCGTCCTTCTGACACGCCTCGCGGGCGGCCACGGCCGCGTCCGGGAAGTCGCTGAACAACCCGTCCAGGCCGGTGGCGAAGAAGCGACGGTACTCCTCCTGATAGTTGCCCCAGTCGGCCGGGTAGTCGCCGTTGCGCAGATCCGTTGGCAGGAACGTGTTCTCGTTGCGGAACGTCCAGGCGTGCACCTTGAGGCCCGCGGCGTGGGCATCGCGCACCACGCTGGACGGCTTGCCTAGCGAGCCGTCCGATTCGCGCGGGATGATGAGGTTCTTCTCGTAGCTGACGGCGTAAGCCCAGCCCGCGATCGACCTCAGCTGCGCCTTGGTGGGGGCGGTGTCCTGGATCAGGTAGACCAACTTGTTGTCGACCATGCCGTCGATCTTTCGCAGCGAGTCGGGATCGAAGGACTGGACGAGTACCGGGTCGTTGGCGTCGGCGAGGCTGTGGCGCTTCAGCGTGTCGGCGATCAGCTTCTCCACGTTGATGCCGATGGAGTTGAAGTAGGCCGGGTGCTTGATCTCGGGGTAGATGCCGATGGTGCGGCCCGTGTCGTGGCTGAGGTCCTCGCGCGCCTTGATGACCTCCTCGAACGTCGGAATGGTGAACTTGCCGTCGTACTGGGTGTTGTACGGACGCAGCTCCGGCAGCCTTTCCTTGGCGCGCAGGGTCTTCAGCTCCTTGAGCGTGAAGTCCTCGGTGAACCATCCCGTGATGGACTTCCCCTCGATCACCTTGGTCGTCTTGCGATCGGCGAACTCCGGGTGGTCGGCGACGTTGGTGGTCTGCGAGATGTCGTTCTCGTGCCGAGCCACCAGCTGACCGTCCTTGGTGGGCACCAGGTCGGGCTCGATGTAGTCGGCGCCCAGGTCGGCGCCGACCGTGTACGACTCGATGGTGTGCTCCGGGCGGTAGCCGGCGGCTCCTCTGTGCCCGGTGATCAGGACGTCGCAATGTGGGCGGTGCGCCTGATGGTCGGCGGCCTGCGCCGTCGGCGACATCAACAGGGCGCCGGCGAAGATACCGACGGCGCCAGCGCTTGCGAGAAGGGTTCGATTCATGGGCAGGGCTCCTTATCCTCGGTCATGATGATCCGACAGGAGCCGTCTGTCCGTCAATGGTTGCCGAAAGTTAAGTCCACATGAACATGAAAAGGCCGTCGGACTCCATCCGCCCATGATGGAGTCCGACGGCATTGGTCCGAACGACGCGCGAGCGCTTCCCCAGCACAGGAAGCCGTCACGGTTGTGTGGAGTTCGGACCTCAGCGTGGTACTTGGCTGGGGTTGCCGGTGACGCGGCGCGCGAGGCGCCGTGTCACCGGCAGGCGTTCTCCTCACATAGAAAGACGCCTCGGGGGCCGGAAACGGTTGTCCCCCGTCGAGGTTTTTTATCAGTACGCCGAAACGGTGGCGCCGCGGAAGATCGGTCCGTACAACATGGATATGAGCCCGCCGTTGACCTCGTCGAGGTTGCGGCCCGTCGAGGCGGCCACCAACGGCGCGAACGCCTTCTGCTCGGTCTTGGTGCCCGCGTAGCCCATGTCGGGGTCGAAGGGCAGGTCCACGCCGGTGTCGGAGCCGTCGGAGCCACTGCCGGAGCCCGTGGCGTCGGAGTCGTCCTCGGTGGACGACGTGGCGTCGGTGAGACCGGGGATCTCGATGGGCAGGTTCACCCGGGAGCCGTCGTAGTCGTAACCGTTGTCGTAGTGGCGTTCGGGGGCGTGCGAGCCCGGGTTGGGAAGGTTACGGCAGGACGGGCCCAGGTCGGCGGCCCAGTCGGGTTCGTCGCGGCCGGACTCGTACTTGCCGTTGTTGCGCACGATCTCCAGGGTGATGTGCAGCCGCCCGTTGGAGAACGCGTCCTCGATGTTGGGCTGGAGCTTTTGCAGGCCCTCGAACAGGCACGGGTACTCCGGCGCGTACTCCGCCAGCACCCGCAGCACCGGCTCGGAGACCTGTCCGAACTGGACCAGGCGCCCCTCGTAGCGGTCCAGGAAGGTGCGGGTCTCGTCGCTGAAGTCCTGCGTGGACGTCCACAGCGACTGCAGCTGGTCGGACTGGTCGGCGATCGTCCTGTTGGTGACGGTCAGGTTGCGCAGCACCTTCACCAGGTCCGGCAGGGCGCCGCGGTAGTTGTCCAGGACGTCGGCGAGCGCGTTGATGTCCTTCTTGATGGTGGGCATCTCCTTGTTCAGGGTGCGCACCACGTCGCCGAGCTTCACGATCGTCTCGCCCAGCTTGTCGCCGCGGCCGTCCAGGGCGTCGGCGATCGAGGTCAGGGTGACCGACAGCTTCTCCGGCGGCACCGCGCGCAGCAGCGGCAGCGCGCCGTCCAGCACGTCGTCCAGCTCGACGGCGGTGGCGGAGCGGTCGGACTTGATCACCGAGCCGGCGGTGATGGTGCCGCCGCTGGGGTGCTTGGGCACCTCCAGGTCCACGTACTTCTCGCCGAAGAGGGTCTTGGGCAGCAGCCGGGCGGTGACGTCGGAGGGGACCTTGTCCACGCTGACCGGGTCCAGGGAGATCGACAGCCGGGCGCCCTTGCCCTTGGACTCCACGTCGCGGACCTCGCCGACCAGGACGCCGTGCAGCTTGACGTCGGCACCGATCGACATCTGCATGCCCGCCGACGGGGCCTCCACGACGGCGTCGACGCCGGGGGTGAAGACCTTCATGTAGGACGCCACGCACACGCCCAGCAGCGCCGCCATGACGAGCAGGAAGCCGATACCGGCGAGTCGTTCTTTCATCCCACAATCCTTACGGTCGTGGTGGCTCCCCACACGGCGAGGGAAACGAAGAAATCGATGAGGTTCACCGCGACGATAGCCGTTCGCACGGCGCGTCCCACGGCGACACCGACGCCGGCCGGGCCCCCGGAGGCGTGGTAGCCGTAGTAGCAGTGCACGCCGATGACCACGATGGAGAAGACCACCACCTTGCCGAACGACCACATCACGTCGCCGGGAACCAGGAACTGCGCGAAGTAGTGGTCATACGTTCCCGAGGACTGCCCGAAGTAGAGGATGGCGACGCCGCGGGTCGCCACGTAGCTGGACAACAGCGCCAGCACGTACAGCGGGACGCACGCGGCCAGCCCGGAGATCATCCGGGTGGTCACCAGGTAGGGCATGGACCGCACGCCCATCACCTCGAGCGCGTCCACCTCCTCGTTGACCCGCATGGCGCCCAGCTGCGCGGTGAACCCGGCGCCCACCGTGGCCGACAGGGCGATGCCCGCCACCAGCGGCGCGATCTCGCGGGTGTTGAAGTACGCGGAGATGAAGCCGGTGAAGGCGCTGGTGCCGACCTGGTTGAGGGCCTGGTAGCCCTGGAGGCCGACCTCGGTGCCGGTGAAGAAGGTCAGGAACACCACGACGCCGACGGTGCCGCCGACCACGGTGAGGCCGCCGGCGCCGAAGCTCACCTCGCCGAGCAGGCGGGCGATCTCCTTGCGGTAGCGCACCATGGTCTTGGGCATCCACACGATGGCGCGGATGTAGAACAGCAGCTGGGTCCCCAAGGTCGTCAACATGTCACGAACCCTTCTGCGGGATGATCTGGAAGTAGATCGCGACCATCACGAAGTTCAGCGCGAACAGCACCATGAAGTTGACCACGACCGAGGTGTTGACGGCCTGGCCCACGCCCTTCGGCCCGCCCTTGGCGTTCATGCCGAGATAGCAGGCGATCAGCGCGGCGATGAACCCGAAGATGAGGGCGCGCAACTGGCCCGAGACGATGTCGGGAACCTGGCCCAGCGCGGAGAAGGACGCCAGATAGGCGCCCGGGCTGCCGTGCTGCATGAAGACGTTGAAGAAGTAGCCGCCGGCGATGCCCACCGCCGACACCACGCCGTTGAGCAGGAAGCCCACCACGGCCCCGGCCATCATGCGCGGGACGACCAGGCGCTGGATCGGGTCCACGCCAAGGGTTTCCATGGCGTCGAGTTCCTCGCGGATCTTGCGGGCGCCCAGGTCGGCGCACATCGCCGAGCCGCCGGCGCCGGAGATCAGCAGCGCGGTGACGATCGGGCCGGCCTCGCGGACCACGGCCAGGACGCTGGCGGCGCCGGAGAACGACTCGGCGCCGATCTGACGCGACAGCGAACCCAGCTGCAGCGCGATGACCGCGCCGAAGGGGATGGCCACCAGCGCGGTCGGCAGGATCGACACGCTGGCGATGAACCACGCCTGCTTGACGAACTCCGACCACTGGAACGGTCGGCGCGGCAGGGACCGGATGCTGTCGGCGCAGAACCCGGTGAACTTGCCGACCTCGGCGAACACGCTCACTGGGCGGCCCCGAACTCGTGCGGTATCGGGTCGACGGCGTCGCGTTCCTCGGACATGCCGATCGGTCCGTCCAGGGCGGCGTTGAGGAACTGTTTGACCACGGGTTCCTCCGACGCCAGGATGTCGTCGCGGCTCCCGAAGGCGATCAGTTCGCGCAGGTAGAGCATGCCGATGTGGTCGGGCAGGGTGCGGGCCGTGTTGATGTCGTGGGTGACGATGAGGAAGGTGGCGCCGGTTTCGGCGTTGAGCTCGGCGATCAGCTTGCTGAGGTGGGCGGTGCGCACCGGGTCCAGACCGGAGTCGGGCTCGTCGCACAGGATCAGCTCGGGGTTCATCACCAGCGCGCGGGCCAGTCCGGCGCGCTTGCGCATGCCGCCGGAGATCTCGGCGGGCAGCTTGTCGTCGTCACCGCTCAGCCCCACCAGGTCCATGAGTTCCATGACGATGCGGCGGATCTCCCGCTCGGGCTTGCGGGTGTGTTCGCGCAGCGGGAACGCGATGTTGTCGTACAGGTTCATGGACCCGAACAGCGCGCCGTCCTGGAACAGCACGCCGCAGCGCTGGCGCATCGCGTACAGATCGCGGTCGCCCATCGAGGTGATGTCCTGGTTGTCGATGTAGACCTTGCCCGTGTCGGGCCGCAGCAGCCCGATGAGCGTCTTGAGAAACACCGACTTGCCGGTACCGGAAGGTCCCAGGAGCACGGTGATGTCGCCGGCCGGAATCGTGAACGTCACGTCCGACCACACCGGTCGGCCGCCGTTGAACGACTTTGTCAGGCCGACGACCTCGGCACCCACGCCCATGTGTGTGACCTTCCCGCCGGGCGCCATGTAGGGGGACGGGGCATGTGATGGGCGTCCGACTGATCAGGGCAGCTTAGCGAATTGTGGCCAGCGCGGGGAATGCCCGCGCTGGTTACAGCTTTGTAACGGTGGCTTCGGCGTGTCGTCAGGCGACGGCGGCGCGCTGCTTGTTGCGGCGGTGGACCGCCCACAGCACCGGGCCGCTCACCAGGTAGACGCTGACCAGCGCCAGGAAAGTGGCCTCCGGATACAGCACCACGCCGATGGCCGGCAGCGGCCACAGCCAGGCCGGGACCCGGCGCAGCTGGGCGAGCTTGGCGTACGGGAAGCCCGACACCATCATCAGCGCCAGCACCGCGATGCCCGCGGCGACCTCGAAGTGCGGGTTTTCCACCAGCAGGGTGGCCAGGGCCAGCACGGTGGCGGCCAGCGTGGTGGGTACGCCGGAGAAGTAGCGTCCGTCCTTCGGCGAGACGTTGAACCGGGCCAGGCGGATCGCCGCGCACACGGCCACCAGGCCGCAGGCGCCGCCGATCAGCCACACCGGCAGGTCGCCGCGCAGCCACTGGAACACCACGACGGGCGCGGCGATGCCGAAGGAGCACATGTCGGCCAGCGAGTCCATTTGGGCGCCGAAGGGACTGGCCACGCCGAACTTGCGGGCCAGCGGGCCGTCCAGCGCGTCGGCGACGATGCAGCCCAGCAGCAGGCCGGCGGCGACGTCGACGTGTCCGCCGATGGCCAGCATGATCGCCGACATGCCCAGCAGGATGCTGGTGACGGTGCAGGCGTTGGCCAGCGCGAAGAAGAAGCGGCGGCGCGGCGTCGCCACGCCCGGCAACAGGGCGATGGGAGACGGGGGCGCGTCAGGGTCGTCGGCGAGCTCGGGCGACGGGGCGGCGCCGATGGGGGCCGGGCTGACCGGAGCCATCGACAGGTCCACGGCCTCCAGCACGCTGGTGCCGGATCGCCGCTGCCTGAGCGTGCGGATCGGGTGGATGGGTCGGATGGCGACGAGCCGTCGGGCCAGCGAACCGCTGCGCCGGAATCGGCTGAGCCCGCGTCCGGCGGGACGCGGGGTGTCGCTTATGCGTCGACGCCTCCAAGGGGTCGTGCGCACTTCTCCTCCTCATGCGGCGGCTGGTGTCGCGGGGCTGTCGCCCCGGCGTGGCCGTGCCTGCGCGCACGGACTCGCCGCTGTCTGTAGCCCTTGGCGCGCCTGGAATGTCGTCCCGACACGCCAAAGTTCATTAAGCCGAAGTACACCATGGCACATCCGTGCCGCTTCGCGCTACTCCCGGCGGCCGTTGGTTTACGACATCATGCCGAATAAGCCCATAATCCGGACAAAACAGCCGGACGAAACCTTAACGCCCCCGACACTCACCGTTCACTCGGGTGGGCGTCCAGATCGCCGGCGATCCGCAGGGCATCCCCCAGCGCCGCGGAGACCTTCAGGCCCGCCACCTCCTCGCGGGGCCACCAGCGGGATTCCGAGGTCGAGCCCCCCGCGGTCTCCACCACCCGGGCCGGGCTGGGTTCGGGGACGTGGGCGCGGTAGATCGCGCGCACCCCGTGCCAGTCCAGCGGGTAGCCCTCGGGTCCGATCGCCCGGCGATGCCGGAACGATGTGACATCCATCAATTCCTGAATTTCCGCGCTCTGTCCCGTCTCCTCGGCGATCTCGCGCAGCAGCGCGTCGCGCGGTTGTTCCCCGAAGTCGACGCCGCCGCCGGGCAGATGCCAGCAGCCCGCGCCCGGGTAACCGTCCGAGATGCGGGCCAACAGCACCCGCCCCCGGTCGTCGGTGGTGAGGCCGTAGGCGCCGAAGCGCTGGCCGCGGCGCTTGCGGCCCCGCTTGGCGCGGCGCGGCGGGGTGGGCCGCGGCTGCTCGGCGTGCTTGTCGCCGACCTGGGAGCGGGGCTCCTCCCAGCCCAGCACCCACGACACGTAGGGCGTGCGCGGGTCGTCGCGGATGTCCTCCGGGCGTACCCACGCGGCGTACTCGGTGGTGCCGTCGACCTCCGGGCGCAGCTCGCCCCCGGTGACCTTGACATCGAAGATCACGCCGTTGTTGTGCACGTTCTTGGAGCTGACGGCCGACAGGACGTCGCGGACCCGGTCCACCGCGATGGACAGCCCGGTCTCCTCGGCGAACTCCCGCACCACCGTGTCCCGTGGATTCTCCCCGTGCTCGACGCCACCGCCGGGCAGGAACCACCAGCCCGGATCGTGAGCCTTCTTCGACGACCGTGCCAGAAGAATTCGTCCCCTGTCGTCCCACACCACTCCGTATGCCGCGATACGGAATTTTGACTGCATTGTCCAAGGGTACGCCCGAAAGCGATCAACAAATGACCGTGCGATGAGGGTCATTCCCACTCGATGGTGCCCGGGGGTTTGGAGGTGATGTCGACGGTGACGCGGTTGACCTCGGCGACCTCGTTGGTGATGCGGGTGGAGATCCGCGCCAGCAGCTCGTTGGGCAGCCGCGACCAGTCGGCGGTCATGGCGTCCTCACTGGACACCGGGCGCAGCACGACGGGATGACCGTAGGTGCGCCCGTCCCCCGCCACGCCAACGGATCGCACGTCGGCCAGCAGCACGACCGGGAACTGCCACACCGAGCGGTCCAGGCCCGAGGCGGTGAGCTCGGCGCGGGCGATGGCGTCGGCGGCCCGCAGCGTCTCCAGCCGGGGGCGGGTCACCTCGCCGATGATCCGGATCGCCAGGCCCGGGCCCGGGAACGGGTGGCGCCACACCATGGCGTCGGGCAGGCCGAGCTCGGTGCCGATCTGGCGCACCTCGTCCTTGAAGAGGCTGCGCAGCGGCTCGACGAGGGTGAACTTCAGGTCCTCGGGCAGGCCGCCGACGTTGTGGTGCGACTTGATGTTGGCCGCGCCGGTGCCGCCGCCCGACTCCACCACGTCGGGATACAGGGTGCCCTGGACGAGGAACTCCACGTGTCCGTCGGCGTCGACGGCGCGGGCCGCGTCCTCGAAGCTGCGGATGAACTCGCGGCCGATGATCTTGCGTTTGGTCTCGGGGTCGGTGACGCCCTGAAGCTCCTTGAGGAAGGTGTCGGCGGCGTCGACCACCTTGAGGTTGATGCCCGTGGCGGCCGCGTAGTCCTTCTCGACCTGCTCGGCCTCGCCGGCGCGCAGCAGCCCGTGGTCGACGAAGACGCAGGTCAGCTGGTCGCCGATGGCGCGGTGGACCAGCGCCGCGGCCACCGCGGAGTCCACGCCGCCCGACAATCCACACAGGACGCGCTTGTCGCCGACCTTGTCGCGAACGGACGCCACCTGCTCGTCGATGACGCTGGTCATCGTCCAGTCCGGCTGGCAACCGGCGATGTCGTACAGGAAGTGGCGCAGCACCGCCTGGCCGTGCGGGGTGTGGGCCACCTCGGGATGGAACTGCACCCCGGCGATGCGGCGATCCACGTCCTCGAAGGCCGCCACCGGGGCGCCCGAGGTGCGGGCCGTCACCGAGAAGCCTTGGGGCGCTTCGGTCACGGCGTCGGTGTGGCTCATCCACACCGACTGGTTGTCGGGCAGGCCCGCGAACAGGGCGCCCGAGGCGGACACCGACAGCGCGGTGCCCCCGAACTCGCGGGTCCCCGTCGCCGCCACCGTGCCGCCCAGCGCCTGGGCCATCACCTGGAAGCCGTAACAGATGCCCAGCACCGGAACCCCCGCGGCGAACAGGGCCGCGTCCACGCCCGGCGCCCCCTCGGCGTACACACTGGAGGGTCCGCCGGACAGGATGATCGCGGCGGGGTCGGCGGCGAGCATCTCCCCCACCGGCATCGTGGACGGCACGATCTCGGAGTAGACGTGCGCCTCGCGCACCCGCCGCGCGATCAGCTGGGCGTACTGGGCTCCGTAATCAACCACCAGAACTGGGCGCTGTGACATGCGCTCACCTTAAGTGCCGGGCCACAAGCGGGCCATAACGGGCTCGCCGATGGTGCCTTACCTAATAGGGTTCTGTCCCATGGCGATCGTGCAGCCCGCCAAGAAGGTGGGCAGCTCCCTCATGGCGTGGAATCCGAACGCCTCCACGCCGGGCATCGCCGTGCGTACCGGCATCGGCGTGGCGTTCGCGCTGGGGCTCGGCGCCGCGCTGGGGGAGCCGCCGTGGGCGCCCGCGCTGGTGATGGGCACCTGGTCGTCGGGGATACCGCTGGTGGCCGCGGGCGTGCGCACCCGTCCCTGGCTGCCGCTGGTCACCGGGGTGGCACTGGGGGCCTCGCTGGCCCTGGGCGGCCTGACGTACGGGCACCCGATCGCCATGGTCGTGGTGACGGCGATCTGGGCGTTTCTCATGGCGCTGCTGGGTTCCCTGGGGCCCGCCGCGGCGGTGGTCAGCACCAACTGCGGCGTGATGATGGTGCTGGGGCCGCACTTCACCGGCGGCGCCAACATCCTGGTGGCGGCGGGGGTCGCGGCGCTGGGCGGCGTGATTCAGGCCGTCACCGCCGCGATGCCGCCCCGGCAACGGTTCCGGGACGAACGCCAGACCCTGGCGGCGGCGTACCGCGCGCTGGCCGACGACGCCGGCGCCCTCGCCGACGCCATGAACACGCCACTGTCGACGGACGCGCTGCTGCGGGCCCGCGACGAGCTGAACGGCAATCGCCGGCTGCCCGAGGCGATGCGGGATTCCGTTGGGGCGCTTTACGAGCTGCGGGCCTCGATCGTGGCGGTGGCCGCGGCGCGGGCCCGGCTGCTGGACTCCGATCCCGCCGCGGCTCGCCACACCGCGTCCGTGCTGCGCAACACCGCCGCGACGCTGGAGGTCCTCGCCGAGGCCGTCGACAGGCTGCGCCCGCTGCGCGAGCACTGGGAGGATCGGCTGGCCGCCGCCGTGGAGGCCGCCCCCGTCGACGACACCCTGCACGGCACCGCCCGCCACTCGGCGGCCGGGCGCGAGTCCCGCCGCCTCTACCGCGCCATGCACCAGATCGGCCGCCTCACCGAGCGCGTCGTCGAGGAGGAGCCGCCCACCACGGTGGTGTCGCGGCGGGTGCGGATGCGCGGCCGGCTCGCCGAGGACTGGCAGACCCTGCGCGCCAGCCTCACCCTGCGCTCCCCCGCGATGCGCCACGCCATCCGCTCCTGCGTCGTCATCGCGGTCGCCACGGTGGTGTCGGCGTACTGGCCCGGCCAGCACGGCTACTGGCTGGCGCTGACGGCGTGGATCGTGCTGAAGGCCGACTTCGCCACCACGGTGGGCCGCGGGCTGGCCCGGATGCTGGGCACGGGCGTCGGCGTCGTTTTGGCCTCGCTGTTGTCCCTCGTGGTCTTCGGCGAGTCCTGGTGGACGGTGCTGTTGGTGGTCGCCTTCGCGTTCGCGGGCTACTTCGCCATGCCCGTGTCCTATGTGATCT
This sequence comes from Stackebrandtia sp., assembly GCF_035643755.1. Lineage (NCBI taxonomy): Bacteria > Bacillati > Actinomycetota > Actinomycetes > Glycomycetales > Glycomycetaceae > Stackebrandtia > Stackebrandtia sp. The sequence continues at coordinate 39,059 of NZ_DASQPW010000094.1, forward strand.
TCAGCGCCGCGGTGGCGGGATTCTCGGTGTTCCAGATCGACCTGGCGGGCCAGTCGGCCCTCACCGCGGCCGCCGAGCGCGGCGTCGCCACGGTGGTGGGCGGCGTCCTGGCCCTGACCCTGTACACCCTGTGGCCCACCTGGCAGACCCGCCGCCTGCCCGACCTGCTGGCCGACCTGGTGGAGAGCTACCGCGACTACGCCGACCTGGTGCTGGACATGCAAGCCCGCCCGGCCGAGCGCGACATGCGCAGGGTCCGCGACACCGTCGACGAGATCCGCCTGCGCCGCGCCCAGCTCAACGCCGCCGCCGAGGCCGCGGCCGCCGAACCCGTGGGCGGGCCCCGCCCCTACAGCTCCGACGCCCTGGACGTCGAGGCCGCCCTGTCGCGGGCGGCCCGCGCCCTCATCGTCCTGGAGGGTTCGGTGCGCCGCGGCGACGCCGCCCAACTGTACGGAGTGGACGAATTCCGCGAGGAGGTGCACCGCGCGTACTCCGCCCTGGCCGATCGTGTCCGGGGCCACCAGCCCCGCCCCGTGGATCTTCGCGTCGCCCTGGACGACCTGGACGGCGCCCTCGAAAGCGGCACGGTGGCCACGGTGCAGCGCCGCCGCCTGCTGGACTGGGAGTCCGACATCCTGGTGGAGGCGCTGTCCGACGCGGACCTGATCGTCAGGGAGTGGGCGCGGGACGCCTAGCGCTTGTACGCCACGGTGAGGCCGTCGCCGATCGGCATCAGCACCGCGTCGACCCGCTCGTCGCCCTCGACGAGGTCGTTGAAGGCGCGGATCGCCTCGGTGCGTCCGTCCTTCGCGGAGGGGTCGGCGACGCGCCCGCCCGACAGGGTGTTGTCCACCGTGAGCACGCCGCCCTGGCGCATGCGGGGAACCAGTTCCTCCCAATAGGCCGGGTACGCCTCCTTGTCGGCGTCGATGAACACCATGTCCAGGTGGGGCTCGGACGGGAGTTCCCTGAGCGCCTTTCGCGCGTCCCCGATCCGCAGCTCGACGCGGTCGGCGACGCCCGCGCGTTCCCAGTAGCGCCGGGCGACCGCGGTGTACTCCTCGGACACGTCGAAGCAGATCAGCTTGCCGTCGGGCCGCATCCCGCGCGCCACCGCCAGCGAGGACATTCCGGTGAAGGTGCCGACCTCGACGGCGTTGCTCACGCCGATGATCCTGGTCAGCAGCGTCATGAACGCGCTCTGCTCGGTGCCGATCTGCATGCCCGAGGCGTCGGGCAGCGACCGGCGGGTCTCGGCGATCAGGTCGCGCATGATGACGTCGGGCGCGGATCCGTGCGCGGCCAGGTAGCCGGAGATCTCGTCGGATATCGGGATGACGTTGCGGCCCATGGACTCACCTCGTTGTGTAGGTCGACACTGACGAGGTTCAGCCTAGCTACGACACGAGCAGCTCGACCTTCTGAAACTCCTTGACGTTGGAATAGCCGCACTTGGCCATGGAGCGCCGCAGGCCCCCGAAGAGGTTTTGCGCGCCATAAGGCTCCGAGGCGGGGCCGTGCAGGAGCTGCTCCATGGGGACGGGGGTGAAGCCCTCCTCCGCGGCGCGATACATGCCGCGCGGCAGCTTCGGGTGGCTGGCCGCGGAGTGCCACCAGGCTCCCGAGGCGGGTGCCTCGACGCAGGCGGCCAGGGCGCTGCCCAGCATGACGGAGTCGGCGCCGCAGGCGATGGCCTTGGCGATGTCGCCGCTGGATTCGATCTCGCCGTCGGCGATCAGGTGGACGTAGCGCCCGCCCGTCTCGTCGAGGTAGTCGCGGCGGGCGGCGGCGGCGTCGGCGATGGCCGAGGCCATCGGCACCGCGATGCCCAGCACGTCGTCGGTGGTGGACCACAGGTCGGCGCCCACGCCGACGATGACGCCCGCGGCGCCGGTGCGCATCAGGTGCAGGGCGGTGGTGTAGTTGGTGCAGCCGCCCACCACCACGGGCAGGTCGAGGTCGGCGATGAACTCCTTGAGATTCAGGGGTTCGTCCTGTGTGGAGACGTGCTCGGCGGAGACGATGGTTCCCTGGATCACCAGCATGTCCACGCCCGCGTCCAGGATCACCGGCGACAGCGCGATGGTGTGCTGCGGCGAGACCCGCAGCGCCACCGTGGCGCCGCCCGCGCGCATCTCCTTGACGCGCTCGGCGATCAGCTCGGGCTTGATCGGCTCGGTGTAGATGGCCTGGAGGCGCGCCGAGGCGGTGTCGGCGTCCAGCTCCGACAGCTCGTCCAGCAGCGAGCGGGGGTCCGCGTAGCGGCACCACAGGCCCTCGGCGTTCAGCACGCCGAGGCCGCCGCGGTCGCCCAGGGCGATGGCGCTGTCGGGGCTCATCACCGCGTCGGACGGGTGCGCCATGCACGGGATGTCGAAACGGTAGGCGTCCAGCTGCCAGGCGGTGGAGACGTCGTCGACGTCTCGGGTGCGCCGCGAGGGCACCAACGACACATCGGACAGATCGAAACCGCGCCTGGCGGTCTTGCCGCCGCCTATCTCGATTGAACTAATTTCCTCCACCGCCTCTGTGCGACTCCACGGGCCGGGCTCGGCCTACCTGGAGTGGTAATTGGGTGCCTCGACGGTCATCTGGATGTCGTGCGGATGGCTTTCCTTCAGCCCCGCAGCGGTGATCCTCACCAGACGGCCGCGTTCGTGCAGCGCGTCGATGGTACCCGCGCCGCAGTATCCCATGGCCGAGCGCAGCCCACCCACGAGTTGATAAACCACTTGGGACAGCGTGCCGCGGTAGGGAACCTGGCCCTCGACGCCCTCGGGCACCAGCTTGTCGTCGGCGGACACCCCCTCCTGGAAGTAGCGGTCCTTCGAGAAGGAGCGCGCCTCGCCGCGGGTCTGCATGGCGCCCAGCGATCCCATGCCGCGGTACGCCTTGTACTGCTTGCCGTTCAGGAACACCAGCTCGCCGGGGCTCTCGTCGCAGCCGGCCAGGAGCTGACCCATCATGACGGTGTCGGCGCCCGAGGCGATGGCCTTGCCGATGTCGCCGGAGTACTGGATGCCGCCGTCGCCGATCACGGGGACGCCGTGCGGTCGGGCCGCGCGGGTGGCGTCCATGATGGCGCTGATCTGGGGCGCCCCCACCCCGGACACGACGCGGGTGGTGCAGATGGCGCCGGGGCCGATGCCCACCTTGACGCCGTCGGCCCCCGCCTCGATCATGGCGTTGGCGCCCTCGTAGGTGGCGATGTTGCCGCCCATCACGTCGGCGCGGTCGCCGAAGTCCTTCTTGATGCGGGCCACCATCTCCAGGACGTTGCGGGAGTGGCCGTGGGAGGAGTCCACCACGAGCACGTCCACCCCGGCGTCCACAAGGGTCCCGGCGCGGGAGTACTGGTCCTCGCCCACCCCGATGGCGGCGGCGGCCCGCAGCCGACCCTGGTCGTCCTTTGTGGCGTTGGGGTACTGCTCGCGCTTGGTGAAGTCCTTCACCGTGATCAGGCCGCGCAGCTTGCGGTCGGCGTCCACGATCGGGAGCTTCTCGATCTTGTTGCGGCGCAACAGATCCAGCGCCTCTTCCGTGGAGACGCCGACCACCGCGGTCACCAGCGAGCCGGTGGTCATCACGTCGCGCACCCTGATGTTCATGTCGGACTCGAAGCGCATGTCGCGGTTGGTGACGATGCCCACCAGCGTCCCGGCCTCGTCGACCACGGGAACCCCGGAGATCCGGTAGCGGGCGCACAGGGCGTCCACCTCGGCCAGCGTGTTGTCCGGCGAGCACGTCACCGGGTCGGCCACCATGCCCGACTCCGAGCGCTTCACCAGGTCGACCTGCTGCGCCTGCTCCTCGGCGCTGATGTTGCGGTGGATGACGCCGATGCCGCCGATGCGGGCCATGGCGATGGCCATGCGCGCCTCGGTGACGGTGTCCATGCCCGCCGACACCAGCGGGGTGCGCAGCACCACGTTGCGGGTCAGCTTGGCGGACGTATCCACTTGGGACGGTACGACGTCGGACTCCCCGGGCAGCAGGAGTACGTCGTCGAAGGTGAGCCCCAGTGGTATGCCGGCCTGCGCACCCAAGGGGTGCGTGGCACCGGCCGAAGTAGTGTCAAAATCCCCTGTAAACGCCATCTTGAGATCATAGTGTCGTGATGGTTCGCACTCCGCTTACGGCCCTGCGCGCTGTTGCGGTAAACGATAGGCTGGCCGAGTGGAGACCAACGAGGTGGTGACGGAATGAACAACGAAGGACCACCCGACCCGTTCCCCCACGACCCCGAGGACCACTGGCCGGGGGTGGATCCGCAGCAGCCGCTGTCGGAGACCGAACGCGCCGAGTTGATGGACGACCTGGAGGATCTGGCGACCTTCCAGAAGCTGTTGGAGCCCGCCGGAATCCGCGGGCTGGTCGTGGAGTGCCCCGACTGCCGGGAGCCGCACTACTTCGACTGGGGACTGCTGAAGAACAACCTGACCCACGTGCTGGGCGACAACTCCCCGCGGGTGCACGAGCCCGCCTACGACCCGACGCCCGAGGACTACGTGACCTGGGACTACGCCCGGGGGTACACCGACTGCTGGCAGGACATCTACGGCGAGGAGGACTCCGGCGAGGAGCTCGGCGAGCCGGAGGATCCCGACGGCGCGGACGGGTCGGACGGGCCGCAGACCCCGGACGGCTTAGTCGCGCAGCAGCGCCACGAAGTGGCGGAACAGGGCGGGCATGTCGACCTCCCCATCGGACAGTAGCCACTGAAGCTGGAGTCCGTCCATGACGGCGATGATCAGGGTCGCCGCCTGCTCGGGGTCCATTCCGGACGGCAGCTGGTCGCCGCACTCGGCGGCCACGACGGCGGCGAACTTGCGGCGTACCCGGCGATATCTGTCCACAAAGTAGTCTCGGGCCGGGTGGTCGTCGGTGACGCTGTCGGCCGACAGCACCGTGAAGGACTGCACGATCCCGCGCCGCCCGGCGTTCACCTCCACCAGGGTGGACAGGGCGTTGAGCGACATGGTGCTGCCGTCGGCGTTGTCCCCCAGGGCATCGGTGTCGCGCTCGTCGCGCAGCTTCAGCACCTCGACCAGCAGCTCCTCCTTGCTGGGGAAGTAATGCAGCAGGCCCTGCTGGGTGAGGCCGACCCGTTCGGCGATCGCGGCCAGGCTCGCGCCCCGGAACCCCTTCTCGGCGAAGGTTTCCAGCGCCGCGTCCAGGATCTCGGCGCGACGTTCGTCGCCGCGCGATCGCCGCCTGTCCACCATGACTCCTTCGGGTGATCCGCCTCGGTGCGTGCCCAATGTTTCACAGCTAAAATAACAAATCGATAACATCCCCTACCGACCGCTCGGTAAGTGGTGGCAGACTGGGCCGTATCCGAAGCAGTCGGCACAAAGGAGTGCGCTCATGCCATCCCCACAGGAGATCCGCGCGGCCCAGGACACCGCCGTCGCCGCCGCACTGGACAAACTGGACCTGGACGCCAAGGCCGCCCTTGTGGCCGGCCAGGACACGTGGTCGCTGCCCGCCATCGACCACATCGGACTGGCGTCGGTGCTGATGTCGGACGGCCCGATCGGCGTGCGGGGCCGGGTGTGGAGCGGCGACGTGGCCATCGCGCTGCCCAGTCCCACCGCGCAGGCCGCCAGCTGGGACCCGGCGCTGGCGCGGCGCAGCGGCCGGCTGCTGGCCCAGGAGGCCCGCCGCAAGGGCGTCCACGTGCTGCTGGCGCCCACCATCAACCTGCACCGCTCCCCCTTGGGCGGCAGGCACTTCGAGGCGCACTCGGAGGACCCGCTGCTCACCGGCGAGATGGCGGCGTCCTTCGTGCGCGGCGTGCAGGACGGCGGCGTGGCCACCACCGCCAAGCACTTCGTGGCCAACGACGCCGAGACCGAACGCATGACGGTCAACAATGTCATCGACGAGCGCACGCTTCGCGAGCTCTACCTCGCTCCCTTTGAGACGGTGGTGCGCGCGGGCGCCTGGGGTCTGATGTCGGCCTACAACGGCGTCAACGGCGCCACCATGACCGAGAACTCCGACCTGCAGAACGACCTGCTGCGGGGCGAGTGGGGCTTCGACGGCTTCGTGGTCTCCGACTGGACGGCCGCCCGCGACACGGTGCGCGCGGCGCTCGGCGGCACCGACTCGGCGATGCCGGGGCCGCGGACCGTCTACGGCGAGCACCTGGCCGCCGCGGTGCGCGACGGCCGCATCGACGCGTCCGTGGTGGACGGCCTGGCGCGGCGGG
>NZ_DASQPW010000095.1:0-6875 GCF_035643755.1 Stackebrandtia sp.
GGATCGCCTCCAGGGTGCCGGCCAGGTCGGCCGACAGCGGAAGCGGCGGCGCGTCGCTCGGCGCCGCGGGCCGGGCCGATCCTGCCTCCGCGGGCCGGGCCGGTTCCGCCTCCGCGGACCGCGGGGGTTCGTCCGTCTCCGCGGCCGCGGGCTGCGGGTCGTCGGGCTGCGACACCACCGAGCTGCCCGGCTCGGCGTGCTCGACGGGCTCGTCGGGCGGGGTGTCGGGCCGGTTGTCCCGCTGCCACGGCGGGGTCCATCCCGCGACCTCGGCGGCCAGCGTGCCGCCGGAGTCGCCGTGCGGTGTCTCGTCGGGAACCGCTTGGCTCACGCGTCCTCCTCCTTGGGCGCTTCGGTTTCGTCCGCGGCGGCGGGCGCACCCGTGTATTCGTCCACCTCGATGTCGGAGACATCCTCGGACGCGGTCCAGCGCACGGTCAACTCCCCCAGCGCTTGCACCTGGTCGAATCCCACCATGCCCTCGCGGTACAGCTCGAGCAGCGCCAGGAACCGCGCCACGACCTCCAGTGTGGATTCGCAGTCGCTGGTGAGCGACCGGAACGTGGCGTTGCCGACGCGGCGCAGCCGCCGCTGCAAGATGATCGCATGCTCGCGAACGCTGACGCGCACCATGTGCACGTGGTCGATGCCGACGGTGGGCGGCGGCTTGGATCTCAGGGCCGCGGCGGCCATCGCGGCCAGCTCGCCCGGACCCAGGGTGAGGACCAGCTCCGGCAGCGCGTCGGCGTAGCGGGGCTCGAGCCCGGCGGTGCGCGGGAAGCGCAGCGCCGCGGCGGCGGCCAGGCCGTCGATGTGGCTGGCGGCCTCCTTGAACGCCTTGTACTGCAACAGCCGCGCGAACAACAGGTCGCGCGCCTCCAGCAGCGCCAGGTCCTCCTCGTCCTCCACGTCGGCCGACGGCAGCAGCCGCGCGGCCTTCAGATCCAGCAGGGTGGCGGCGATCAGCAGGAATTCGCTGGCCTCGTTGAGATCCCAGTCGTCCCCCAGCGCCTTGGTGTAGGCGATGAAGTCGTCGGTGACCTGGTGCAGCGCCACCTCGGTGACGTCCAGCTTGTGCTTGCCGATCAGTTGCAGCAGCAGGTCGAAGGGGCCGGTGAAGTTCTCCAGCCGCACCTGGAACCCGCCCCGGGATTCGGTGGCGTCGGTGCCTTCCTCCAGCGTGGCCACCGGGGCATCGTCGGGACGGTCAAGATTCACGCCCGACAGCCTAACGGCTGCCACGGCATGATCAGCGGCGGTTGTCCTCCGCGGAGATGACTTCTCGGGCGAGTTGCCGGTAGGCCCGCGCGCCGGACGAGGCGGGTGCCCACGTGGTGATGGGTTCGCCGGCCACAGTGGTCTCCGGGAAGCGGACGGTCCGGGTGATGACCGTCTGGTAGACCCGGTCGCCGAACGCCTCGACGACGCGCTGCAGCACCTGGCGGGAGTGGGTGGTGCGCGAGTCGTACATGGTGGCCAGGATGCCGTCGAGCTCGAGGTCGAAGTTGAGCCGCTCCCGCACCTTGTCCACTGTGTCCAGAAGGAGGGCGACGCCGCGGAGGCTGAAGAATTCACACTCCAGGGGGACGAGCACGCCGTGGGCGGCGGTGAGCGCGTTGACCGTCAACAGGCCCAGGGAGGGCTGGCAGTCGATGATGATGAAGTCGTACTCGCTCATCACCGGGCGCAGCAGGCGGGACAGGGTCTGCTCGCGCGCCACCTCGTTGACCAGCTGGATCTCCGCGGCCGACAGGTCGATGTTGGCGGGCAGGACGTGCAGGCCGGCCACGTTGGTCTTGACGATGACGTCCTCAATGGAGACGTCGCTTTGCATCAGGAGGTTGTAGACGGTGAGGTCGAGGGTGTGCGGGTTGACGCCGAAGCCCACCGACAGCGCGCCCTGCGGGTCGAAGTCGACCAGCAGCACCTTGCGGCCGTATTCGGCCAGCGCCGCGCCGAGGTTGATGGTGGTGGTGGTCTTGCCGACGCCGCCCTTCTGGTTGGCCATGGCGACCACCCGGGCCGGGCCGTGCCGCTCCAGCGGCTGGGGCTGCGGAATCTCCCTGTGGCCGGTGTAGTTCTCGGGGTCCGAGCCGCCGACCTCGGTGTCCGAATCGGACGGTGGTGCCGCCGTTGTACGCAGTGCCGCCCACTTGTCCTCTGAGTCAGGACTGTTCATGTCCGCCCTCCGATGGTGTGTCCGGCTTCAGTCACGCAGGCGGGACCGCCCGCGTGTGCGACTGTACGCCACTTCGCCGTGGCATGCGAGCCGACCGTACCAGGCCATTGAGGATGCATTGTCGAGTCTTACCTTGCTCGTGGATGGGACGTCGCGTAGACCTCTCGTAGTTTATCGACCGTCACAAGTGTGTAAATCTGCGTGGTGCTGGCCGCGGCGTGTCCCAGGAGTTCTTGCACCACACGGACATCGGCGCCACCGTCCAAAAGGTGGGTGGCGAAGGAATGGCGCAGCGTGTGAGGTCCCATGGCGCCGGTGAGGCCGGCGCACTCGGCGAGTCGCTTGAGGATGAAGAAGACGCCCTGGCGGGTCAGGGGTCTGCCCCGGGAATTGACGAAAAGCTTGGGGTGGGCGGGTTTGAGGCCGGGACGGGCCCGGGCCAGGTAGTCGCCGATAGCGCGGCGTGCGTAGCCGCCCAAGGGAACCACGCGATTCTTGCCGCCCTTGCCGCGCAGGATCACCGACGCGGCGTCGAGGTCCACGTCGTCGACGTCGGCGCCGGTGGCCTCGCTGACCCGCGCCCCGGTGCCGTACAGGAACTCCACCAATGCCTTGTCGCGCAGGCCGGACGGGCCGTCGTCCACCGCGGCGGCCTCCAGCAGCCGGCTCACCTCGTCGACGCCGATGGCCTTGGGCAGCCGCAGACCCGGGCGGGGCGCGGGGACCTCGTCGGTGGGGTCGGCGCGGCAGTGCCCCTCGGCGGCGGCGAAGCGGTGCAGGCCGCGCAGGGCCGAGTGGGCGCGGGCCACCGACCGCGCCGCCAGCGGCGGGTGCTCGTCGTCCCCGGACGACAGCGCCGCGACGTATTCCCCCACAGTGGATGGTCCGACGCGGTCGAGCGCGTCGATCCCCCGTTCGGCCAGCCACCGGCGGTACCTGTCCAGGTCCCGCCGGTAGGCCGCCAGCGTGTGCACCGAATGTCCACGCTCGACCGTCAGGTGGTCCAGGAAGGCCGTGACGATCGAGGCGGTGGATTCGGTCAGTGGAGGATCTCCTCGAGTTTCTGCACGTCCAGGCCGTGCGCGTCGGCGACGGGGCCGTAGGTGACGTGCCCGGCGTGGGTGTTGAGGCCCAGCGCCAGCGCCCGGTCGGCGCGCAGCGCGTCGCGCCAGCCGTTGTTGGCCAGCTCCATGACGTACGGCATGGTGACGTTGGTCAGCGCGTGGGTCGAGGTGTGCGGCACCGCGCCGGGCATGTTGGCCACGCAGTAGAACACCGAGTCGTGCACCCGGAAGACCGGGTCGTCGTGCGTGGTGGCGTGGGAGTCCTCGAAGCAGCCGCCCTGGTCGATGGCGATGTCCACCAGGACGCTGCCGGGCTTCATGCGCGAGACCAGCTCGTTGCTGATCAGGGTCGGAGCCTTGGCGCCGGGCACCAGCACGGCCCCGATCACCAGGTCGGCCTCCAGCACCGCCTTTTCCACCTCGAAGGCGTTGGACGCCACGGTCTGCAGGCCGCCGGCGAAGGTGCGGTCGGCGGTGCGCAGCTTGTCGATGTTCTTGTCCAGCAGCACCACGTCGGCCTGCATGCCCAGCGCGATGGTCGCGGCGTTCATGCCGGACACACCGGCACCGATGACGACGGTGCGCGCGGCGTACACGCCCGACACGCCGCCCATCAGGACGCCGCGTCCGCCGCCGGAGCGCATCAGGTGGTAGGCGCCGACCTGGGGCGCCAGCCGACCGGCGACCTCGCTCATCGGGGCCAGCAGCGGCAGCGCGCCGTCGAGGGACTCGACGGTCTCGTAGGCGATGCCGGTGACCTTGCGGTCCAGCAGCGCGTCGGTGCACTCCTTGGAGGCGGCGAGGTGCAGGTAGGTGAACAGCACCTGGCCGGAGCGCATCCGGTGGTACTCCGAGGGAATCGGCTCCTTGACCTTGAGGACGAGTTCGGACTCGCCCCACACGTCGTCGGCCTCGGGCACCATGCGGGCTCCGGCCGCGACGAAGTCGGAGTCCGGGATCGACGAGCCCTCCCCGGCCCCGGCCTCGATGGCGACCTCGTGGCCCGCGCGAGCCAGCTCGTGGACCCCGGCCGGGGTGATGGCCACCCGGTATTCGCGGTTTTTTACCTCGCGAGGTATGCCGACCTTCACGTGTGCGCCCACCTTTCCGATGACAGGTCTTCGCGGCGGTGTCTGACTCGCCGTGTGCAATCTACGCCAGCCGGTCACCTTTATGGACGCGGCAAGCCGAAACAGATTGCCACAACCATCGAATCCTTGTCAACAGGACGTATTCCCTTATTTTTTTCAGGCGTAACCGATCCTTCACCCCTGGAATCACAGGGAGGATTGGCTCGGCGCCGGAGCGTCGACGGCACGCCGTGCCAACGCCAACAGCCCGATCACGGTCATGCCGTTGTGAATCTTTCCGGCCATCACCGCCGCGACCGCCTCGTCGAGATCCCACCAGCGCAGCGTCAGGTCGGCCTCCTCGTCGGTGCGGGTGTGGCGCTCGGCCTCGGGCACCGGCGTCAGCGCGGAGGCGGCGAACAGCTCGATGCGTTCGCTGTTGCAACCCGGCGACGGATACACGCTCATCAGGTGCTCCATCCGCCCGGCGCGCATGTCGATCTCCTCGGCGAGCTCCCGGGCGGCGGTCACCGCCGGCTCCTCGCCGTCGACATCGCGCAGCCCGGCCGGAAGCTCCCAGAGCCGTTGGCGCGCCGGGTGGCGGTACTGGTGGATCAGCGCGACCCGCCCGGCGTCGTCCACCGGCGCCACCACCACCGCCCCGGGATGCTCCAGGTAGACCCGCTCGGCGGTGCCGTCGCCGGGCATCACCACCTCGTCCTCCACGAACGAGAAGCGGTGACCGCGATAGATCGTGCGGTGCTCGCGGACGACGAAGTCGTGGGTCACGAAGCCACCGCCGTGTTGGCGCCGCCGGCGAAGTCCAGCTGGTCGGTCAGCGAGTAGGCCAGCGCGGCGCCCACGAACGCCGAGAAAAGCGGGTGTGGCCGGGTGGGTCGTGATTTCAGTTCCGGGTGTGCCTGGGTGGACACGAAGAACGGGTGCTGGGTGCGGTCCATCTCGAGGAACTCCACCAGCCGGCCGTCGGGCGACAGGCCCGTGGCCTTCAGACCCACCTCGGCCAGCGCGTCGCGGTAGGCGTTGTTCACCTCGTAGCGGTGGCGGTGGCGCTCGCTGACCGTCTCAGTACCGTACGCCTCGGCCACCAGCGAACCCGGCGACAGCCGAGCGGTGTAGGCGCCCAGCCGCATGGTGCCGCCCATGTCGCCCCTGCCGGCGACGATGTCGGTCTGGTCGGCCATCGTGGAGATCACCGGGTGCTCGGCGGCGGCGTCGAACTCTTGCGAGTTGGCGCCCGCCAGGCCCGCCCGGTCGCGCAGCGCCTCGATGGCCATGCAGTGCAGGCCCAGGCACAGACCGAAGATCGGCACCGAATGCTCACGGGCGTAACGGATCGCGTTGATCTTGCCCGCCACGCCGCGCTCGCCGAAGCCGCCGGGGACCACGACCCCGTCCACGCCGGACAGATTGGCGGCGGTGGAGTCGGCGTCGGCGCAGCTGGAGCTTTCCACCCAGCGGATGGTGGCGTGAGCGCGATGCGCGAAGGCCGCGGCCCGCACCGCCTCCACCACCGACAGGTACGCGTCGGGAAGCCCCACGTACTTGCCGACGACCGCGATGGTGACGTCCTGGCTGGGGTGGTGCACCCGCTCCAGCAGGTCGTCCCAGGCGGTCCAGTCCACGTCCTTGAACGGCAGGTCGAGGCGGCGTACCACGTAGGCGTCCAGGCCCTGACGGTGCAGCACCTTCGGAATGTCGTAGATGCTCGGCGAGTCGGCCGCCGAGATGACCGCGGCGGTGTCCACGTCGCAAAACAGCGCCAGCTTGGCCTTCAACGCGTCGGGAATCTCCCGGTCGCTGCGGCACACGATCACATCCGGCTGGATACCGATGTTGCGCAGCGCGGCCACCGAATGCTGGGTGGGCTTGGTCTTCAGCTCACCACTGGCCGCCAGATACGGCACAAGGGACACATGGATGTACAGGACGTTGTCGCGCCCGACGTCGTGGCGCAGTTGACGAATCGCCTCCAAAAACGGCAGCGACTCGATGTCACCCACGGTGCCGCCGACCTCGGTGATCACCACGTCGGGGATACGCCCGGCGGCGTCGTCGGTGTCGGGGGCGGCCATGGCACGGACCCGCGACTTGATCTCGTTGGTGATGTGGGGGATCACCTGCACCGTGTCGCCGAGATACTCGCCACGACGCTCCTTGGCGATCACGTCGGAGTAGATCTGGCCGGTGGTGATGCACGAGCGCCGCGACAGTCCCCTGTCGAGGAAACGCTCGTAGTTACCCACGTCCAGATCGGTTTCGGCGCCGTCATCGGTGACGAAGACCTCGCCGTGTTCGAACGGGTTCATGGTGCCGGGATCGACATTGAGATAAGGATCGATTTTCTGCATGACGACATGCAAGCCACGCGCGGTGAGAAGATTACCCAGGCTGGAGGCCGTCAAGCCCTTACCCAGCGCCGAAGTCACGCCACCGGTGACGAAAATATGTCTGGTAGTACGAGCCTGAGACGAAGCGGTTCTGGCCAATGCCAACTCCCGTGGTCGAAACCTAATGTGGCGGTTATCCACGGGATTCCACGGT
>NZ_DASQPW010000096.1:0-5154 GCF_035643755.1 Stackebrandtia sp.
CGCGCGCGAGACGGGGGTGGGGCCGTGACGGGAACGGAAAGAGAGCGCGGCAGCGCCTCGGTGTTGGTCCTGGGGGTGGGCCTGTGTCTGTTGCTGGTGGCGGGCGTGTTCGTCACGGTCGCCACCGCCGTGGAGCTGCGGCATCGCGCCCAGATCGGGGCCGACGCCGCGGCCCTGGCGGGCGCCATGCGCGTCGTCGAGGGGCCCGAGGTCGCCTGCGCCAGGGCGCGGCAATTGGCCGTCGCCAACCACACCGCCATCATCGCCTGTGAACTGTCGGGTGCGGACCTCACGGTGACGGTGGGCGTCGCGCCGCCCCGCGCGCTGGCCGCCTTCGGTCCCGTCACGGCGATCGCGCGGGCGGGTCCCGTTCCCGCGGCGACGGGTGGCGGGCCCAATCGCGGCGCGTCGGTGCGGCAGCGGGGGTCGCCGTGAGACCCGAACGGCGTCCGCGGCGCGCCAATCAACGGCGTGATCCATTACACGTCGCGACGGCACCCCAGGTCCCGGCGTTTGCGCCTCCACTACAGACGGTGGCCAGATCCGCGCTGGCCTGCTAACGTAGCGTCCATGCGCTCGCTCCTACTCACCAAGCGACGCGCGATCGACTTTTGCTTGATCGCCGCCAGCCTGTGTCGCCACTGACCGGCGACCGCTGCGCGCGCTGATCCACTCGTCCGTGTTGATTCGAATGGTCAGCGAAGTATTGGTTCTCCCGTAACCCGTCTCCTCGCGAAATCCGTCTGTCGAAATGCCGACAGGGATCGTGCGCGAGATGCGGTCGCCACACCGCAGATTCGTTCACAATCCACAGGAGATAACCACATGAGCCGCGACAACACCCTCGTCTCAGCCGAATGGGCCGAGCAGAACCTCAACACCGACAAGGTGGTCTTCGTCGAGGTCGACGAGGACACCACCGCCTACGACAGCGCCCACATCCCCGGCGCGGTCAAGCTCGACTGGAAGACCGACCTGCAGGACCAGGTGCGACGGGATTTCGTTGACCGCCAACAGTTCTCCACGTTGCTGTCGCAGCGCGGGATCGCCAACGACGACACCGTGATCCTCTACGGCGGCAACAACAACTGGTTCGCCGCCTACGCGTACTGGTACTTCAAGCTCTACGGCCACGACTCCGTGAAGCTGCTGGACGGCGGGCGCAAGAAGTGGGAGCTGGACGCCCGTCCGCTCACCGCCGACGCGGTGTCCCGCCCGACCACCACCTATGTCGCCTCCGAACTGGACAACACGATCCGCGCCTACCGCGACGACGTGCTCGGCGCGATCGGCCAGACGAACCTGATCGACGTGCGCTCGCCCGACGAGTACGCGGGTCGGCTGCTGGCCCCGGCGCACCTGCCGCAGGAGCAGTCGCAGCGGCCAGGTCACGTCCCCACCGCGCTCAGTGTGCCGTGGAGCAAGGCCGCCAACGAGGACGGCACCTTCAAGTCCGACGACGACCTGCGCGAGCTGTACGGCGCGGCGGGCCTGGACGACACCAAGCCCACCATCGCCTACTGCCGCATCGGCGAACGTTCCTCGCACACCTGGTTCGTGCTGCGGGAACTGCTGGGCCACGGCGATGTCCGCAACTACGACGGCTCCTGGACCGAGTACGGCTCCCTGGTGGGGGTCCCGATCGCGCTCGGCGACGAGCCGGGAAAGGCGGCATGACCATGGGAAACCAGCTCAGCACCGCCGCGGGATGCGGCGCGCCCGCCCAGACCCGCGATCTCCCCGCGTCCATCGACCTGAAGTCCGAAACGGTCGTGACCGGCCAGGTGGTCTCGTCCGCGGGCGAGCCCGTGGTCGGGGCGTACGTGCGGCTGCTCGATCGGCTCGGTGAGTTCACCGCCGAGGTCGTCACGGGCGACGAGGGCGTGTTCCGCTTCTTCGCCGCCGAGGGCGCCTGGACGCTGCGGGCGCTGTCCCGCGACGGCGACGGCGAGGTGGCGGTCTCGGCCGCCACGGGCATCAACGAGGTGACGGTACCCGTCAGTCGGTGAAACCGACGTCGACATCGGCCCCGCGTTCGCCCGAGTGGACGCGGGGCCGCAATATTGGTGCCGTGACAATGCCCCCGCCCCACCGCAGCGGATTCCTCGCGACGCTGAAGCGCCGCAAATACGTCGTGCTGGTGGGGGCCTGGGCGCTGATCATCGCGGTCTTCGCCTTCAGCGCGTCGAGCCCGACCGTCCGCGAACAGACCACCGCCACCGAGGCGCTGGGCGAGCTCGACCGCGCCACGGGGGACGTCGCGGGCCTGGTCAGCGGGCAGCCCTATGGTTTCGCGGTCTCGGGGCTGATCCCGGGCGAGCCTTGCGACATCACCCCCGCCCGCTCCGGGGAGCAGTACTCACGCGCCGTGACCGTCTACGCCCCGTCGGCCGACCACGCCACGCTCATCAAGCGCCTGTCCACCAAGCTGCGCGACCGCTACGGGCTGTACGAGGTGTCCGAGAAGGGGCAGCGCGCCCGCTTCACGGGCGAGGGCGACAAGTTCGTCGACTACACCCTCACCGAACACCGCGACTGGGTGACGTGGACGGCCGCCACCGGCTGCCGCCCCAAGGGCGACGCCGTCGGCGACCTGAGCCCCGACTTCGAGCCGCCCGCCACGCTGGCCAAGCAGCTGTCCGTCCTCAAGGTGGACTCGGCGCGCTGGAATCGGGCCACCACGACCTGCGGCGACCTGGGCGGCCCCGGCGGCAGGGCCACGACCGTCACCGCCGCGGGCAGGCTGCCCGCCGGCGCCGCGTTCTCCGCGCTCACCAAGCTGGTGCCACACAAGGCGACCGTCGTGGTGAGCGGCAAGAACCTGCTGAGCTACCGCTCGGGGGACACCAGCTGGTCGGCCGTGGAGTCACACGGGACGGTGACGGTCAATCAGACTCACCAGTGCTCGGGGAGCTAGCCCGCAGCGCGGTGTAGATGTCCTCGGTGTTCATCACGCCCAGGTTGTCGCGACCATCCAGAATGGTGACGTGACCCGTGTCGCCGTCCAGCAACTGCGACAGGGCTTCCCGCAGCGTCGCGTGAATGGTGACGTGCGGGTGCTCGCCCGGCGGGGCGGCGCGCAGGCCCACGCGCGGCACCTTGGCCACGGACAGGCTCTTCACGCCGCGGTCGGCGCCGACGAACTCCGACACGAACGTCGTCTGTGGACTGCGCAGGATCTCGGCGGGGGTGCCGTACTGCTCCAGCTTGGCCTCTTCGGACAGCACCGCGATCTTGTCGCCCAACCGAATCGCCTCGTCCACGTCGTGCGTGACGAACACGATGGTCTTGCGCACGTCGGCCTGTAGTCGCAGGAACTCCTCCTGCAGCTTGCCGCGCGCGATCGGGTCGACGGCCGAGAACGGCTCGTCCATCAGCAACACCACGGGATCGGCGGCCAGGGCCCGTGCCACCCCGACCCGCTGGCGTTGCCCGCCCGACAGCTGGTGCGGGTACCGCTTGCCGTGCACGGCGATGTCGAGGCCCACCAGGTCCAGCAGCTCCTCCACGCGTTCGTCCACGCGGGATCGCGACCAGCCCAGGAGGCGCGGCACCGTGGCCACGTTCGCGGCGATCGTCTGGTGTGGAAACAGGCCGATGTGTTGGATGCAATAACCGATGCGACGACGCAATTCCACGGGGTCGGACCCCATGACGTCATCACCGTCCACGTAGATGGTCCCAGCGGAGAGATCGAGCAGTCGGTTGACCATCCGAAGCACTGTGGACTTGCCGCACCCTGACGGCCCCACCAGGGCCACCAGGTCCCCGGCTTCAATGTCCAGGCTCAGATCGGCCACCGCGACCGCTCCGCCGTCGTATTCTTTTCGGACGCCGTCCAGCCTTATCGGCGCGGCGGTCGCACGAGACATGCGCTCGACCCTACAGCGCGACACCGACATTTGGCCAGCACTGAGGCTTGGGCACTTGATCCCGTCTCCAATCGAGACCTTCGGTATGCCGCCCGAAAATATTCGATTCAGCGTCCGAAGTTTCACGAAAGCATGCCGTGACTTGCGAAAACGATCGGCGGTGTTGGTATCGAAATCCCCACGTCACGCATTGGTCCACAACGGGGCGGCAACGCTATGGTGAAGCGCCTGGCTCGCATTGACGTCTGGTGTGGCCATCCCCTCAAATGGAGTGAGTAGTGGAGTTTCGAATCCTTGGCGCGCTTGAGGTCTGGGACGGCAAACGCCCCGTCCCGCTCGCGGGCCGCCTCCACCCGAAGATCCTGGCGGGACTGCTGCTCAACGCGGGAAGAACGGTGTCGGTGGCGTGGCTCGCGGAGCTGCTGTGGGATGACACACCGCCCGCCACGGCGCGTCGCCAGGTCCAAAACGCGGTCGCGGCGCTGCGGCGCCAGTTGCCGCGCCACGGCGACCTGATCGAGCGCGGCGTCCACGGGTACCGCCTCAACCTCGGCGCCGCCGTCCTCGACCTGAGCGAGTTCGACGCCGCGATCCAGGCCGCGCGGCGCGCCACGCCCGACGGCGACGCCGCGCTGGACGCCTACGAGAACGCGCTGGCGCTGTGGCGGGGCTCGGCGCTCGACGGACTGACGGGGCGGGTGCTGGAGGCCGCCGCGCTGCGGCTCAACGACACCTATGTCTCGACGTACGAGGAGTACGCGGGCGCCGCCCTGAACGGCGGCGAGGCCGAACGCGTCCTCGACAAGCTCGTCGAGCTAGCGGCGATCCACCCGCTGCGCCAGCGCCTCGCCGCCCGCCTGATGCACGCCCTGTACCAGACCCGACGCGGCCCCGAAGCCCTGCAGCTCTTCGAAACCGTGCGACGACGGCTGTCGGACGAGCTCGGCACTGGCCCTGGCCCCGAACTCAGGGACCTGCACGTTCGCATCCTGCAACAAGACCCCACCCTGGCGCCCGAACCCCACGACGACATCGACCTCGCGACACCGCCCTCGGCGCTGGTGCCCGCCCAACTCCCCGCCGACGTCTCGACCTTCACGGGGCGAGAAGACCAGGTCGCGGCGCTCGACCGCCTGCGCGCCAGTGGCGCCACCGCTGGCGTCGTGTCGACGATCGCGGGCATCGGCGGCGTGGGCAAGACGGCCTTGGCCGTCCACTGGGGCCACGGCGCGCGCGAGCGGTTCCCCGACGGGCAGTTGTACATCAACCTGCGCGGGTTCGA
>NZ_DASQPW010000097.1:0-4552 GCF_035643755.1 Stackebrandtia sp.
CCGTGGCGGGCGTGGCGGCGGCGGTGGCGCTGCCGTCGGCCGCGGGGTCGGGTGTGGCGGCGGCGTTCGGCGCCGACGCGGTGAACATCTGCGTCGATGCCAGCGGCGGGCGCGTCAACCGCGTGATGATCGCCGAGCTGCGCGACGGCGACACCGTCGACAACGACGAGGCGCGGGCCACCGACGGCGAGCCGTCGCTGAAGCACGTCGTCGCGGGCGAGCGGTATTCGGCGACGGTCGAGGTGAGGTCGGGGCCGCTGGCCACCAGGCCACTGAAGGACGCCACCGACGTCACCGTGGACGGTCGGCGCGGCCAGCTGGGGCGCGACGCCGACAGCGGCGACCGCACGCTGGTCTTCGACAGCGGGATCGGCGGGGCCGTGGTGTCGGTCGGCTTCGGGTCCCACGCGCCGAGCCGCGACAAGGTCCTGGAGTGGGCCAAGGGCTTCGCGGTGTCCACCAACCCGTCCGACTGCGGCTACTGAGATCCCGCGCCCTCGGGCGTCGGCACCTCCGTGCCTCCACCAATAGTCCATTAAGGAGTTCTATGCCCATTCGCCTCGCACGGCGCAGGCTTCTCGCGGGCTGCGGCGTCGCCGCCACCGCGGGCCTGAGCGCCTGCTCGCACACCCCGCCGATGTCGAAGGACCGCGGCTACATCAGGGGCTCGGGCGGCCGCGCCGTGGACGAGCTGGTCGACTCCGTCGTGCCCGACGGCGCCAGCCTCACCGTAGCCGCCGTCAAGGACGGAAAACTGGTGTACCGCAAGGGATTCGGCTACTCCGACCGCGCGCGAAAGACCCCCGCCACGGGCGACACGGTCTACGACGTCTGCTCGATGACCAAGCAGTTCACCGCCACCGCCGTCCTGAAGCTCGCCCTGGCGGAGAAACTCGGCGTCCACGACAGGCTGTCGCGCTACTTCGACGCCTTCGGCGGCGACAAGCGCGACATCACCCTCCACCAGCTCCTCACCCACACCGCGGGCTTCGTCGACGCGCTCGGCGGTGACTACGAGAAGCTGACCCGCGACGGCATGGTGCGCGCCGCCGCCGCCTCGACGCTGAAATCCAGGCCGGGAGGGACGTACCGATACTCCAATGTGGGCTACAGCCTGCTGGCCGCGATCGTTGAGCGGGTCTCGGGCGCCACCTACGAGACGTACCTCGCCGAGCACCTCTTCGCGCCCGCGGGCCTGATCCACACGGGATACACACGGCTGCAATGGAACACCGACGACATCGCCATCGAATACGACGGACGCGGCAAGCCCCACGGCCGCCCCGACCAACACCCCTGGGCCGACGACGGTCCCTACTGGAACCTCAAGGGCAACGGCGGCCTGCTATCCACCGCCACCGACATGGCCAAGTGGCACCTGGCGCTCGAGGGCGACGCGATCCTGCCGTCGGCGGCCAAGCGCAGGCTCTACCACCCCTATGTCCTGGAGGACAACGGCGAAACCCACTACGGCTACGGCTGGGTGGTCTCCACCGTCGACGGCGACCACATCGCCGAACACAACGGCGGCAACGACTTCACCTTCGGCGAGATCCGCCGCGACCTCGACGCGGGCGCGATGGCCTTCTGGATCACCAACGCCGTACGGAAGGGCGACGCGTTCGACCTGGAGGACCTGGACCTGGCGGCCCAGATCGTCGACGTCCTGCGTCAGTTATCGGACGGCGGGGTGACCCGCTCCTTCAGCTTGCGCAGCGTCTTGGTCAGCGGGTCCTCCGAGCGGTTGAACTCGTCGCGGTAGTGCCGCGCCGCCGACTTGGCCTCCTCGGTGAGGTTGGTGTCGCCGTCGTCCTCGCGGCGGGCGTAGTTGCCGGCCAGGGTGTCCTGATATTCGCCGTCGGTGACCCAGCGGTTCAGGGCCGCCGCCCGCTCCACGGGGAAATCGTGGGTGCGGTGGCTGATCATCAGGATCTTCAGGAAGCTCTCGCGAAGGTCGCCGCCGCCCTCGAACTCCTTGGCCTGCTCCAGGAACGCCGCGATGTCGATCTCGGAGAGGTCGCCGCCGCCGGCCAGCTTGGCCAGTTGGCGGATGCCGACCGTCGGGTTCTGGACCGCCAGCAGGCCCGCCCGGTCGGCCGACAGCTCCGACTTGCGGTCCCATTCGTACAGCGCGGCGATCAACAGCCGCAGGCCGATGGCGCCCCCGGGGATCCACGACACGCTGCCCGTCAACGCCAGCAGCACCGACAGCATCGTCTTATACAGGGCGTGTCCACTTTGGGCGTGCCCGAGTTCGTGTCCCAGCAGGAAGCGCAGCTCGGCCTCGTCGAACTGGGAGACCGCCGCCGAGTTGATCACGATGATCGGCTTGTCGAGACCGATGGTCATGCCGTTGAGGTACGGGTCCTGCGTGACGTACAGCTCGGGCGGCTCGGGCACGTCGAGCACCGACGCCACCGAAAGGTACGCATTGTGGACGCTCTGGTACTGATGACGGTCGACCCGCACCGAGCCCCCCAGGTACTGCAGGCGGATCGCCCGCTCGGGGAGCAGGCTGAACAGCTTGCGCAGCACGACATCGAAGCCCTTCAGCTCGCGCAATGCCACCAACGCCCCGCGGTCGGCGGGGTGCTCCCAGGCGCGGGAGCTGATGCCACGCAAGATGACGGGGTCTCTACGGGTCTCTGGCATGTCGCGTCGCTCCTGGTGAGTCGGGGTGTTTCGCTACGACCCCATCGATGGTAGTTTCGCCGCGCCGCATCGTCCCTTCACACAGGGTCAATTGGCACGAAACCGGGACGTCCAAAGGCGATTTGTCTGGCGCGTTCGGTGCCGGTGGCGTAGTAATGACTCATGAGCTTCGAGATTCGCGGCTACCGTCCCGCCGACGACCACCCCGCGTGTCGGGGGCTGTGGGTCGAGCTGACGCAGGCGCATCGCGGTTTCTACGACGACGACTCCATCGGCGGCAACGACCCCGGCGCGGAGTTCGAGGAGTACCTGACCCGGCTGGAACTGTCGGGCATGTGGGTCGCCGAGGACGACGGCGAGGTCATCGGCTTCACGGGGCTGCTGGTGCGAGGGCGCCACGGCGAGGTGGAGCCGCTGGTGGTGGGCGAGTCCGTCCGCCGCGAGGGCGTGGGGACGGCGCTGCTGGAGAGGGTGGCCGAGGAGGCGGGCCGCCGCGGCCTGGAGTACCTCACGATCCAGCCCGTGACCCGCAACATCGCCGGGCTGCACTGCTTCCACGACGCGGGGTACACCGCGATGTCCCAGGTGACCCTCACCAAGGACCTCGCCGAGCGGCCCCACGAATGGCGCGACGGCATCGAACTGCACGGCCTGCGGTTCACGTACTGATCCGTCACACGCTCGTCCTATGCTGGTGCCTCGGCTAGAAGGAGGCACCATGGCGCTGGCGCTGTACCGCAAGTACCGTCCCCAGACCTTCGCCGAGGTCATCGGGCAGGAACACGTCACCGAACCGCTGATCGCGGCGCTTCGCAACGGGCGGCTCAACCACGCGTACCTGTTCTCGGGGCCGCGCGGCTGCGGCAAGACGTCCAGCGCCCGCATCCTGGCCCGCTCCCTGAACTGCGCCAAGGGCCCCACGCCCGAGCCCTGCGGCGAGTGCGACTCGTGTGTGGCGCTGTCGAGCAACGGCAACGGGTCGATCGACGTCATCGAGATCGACGCGGCCAGCCACGGCGGCGTGGACGACGCCCGCGAGCTGCGGGAGCGCGCGGTGTTCGCGCCGGTGAGCTCCCGCTACAAGATCTACGTGATCGACGAGGCGCACATGGTGTCCTCGGCGGGATTCAACGCGCTGCTCAAGCTGGTGGAGGAGCCGCCCGACTACGTCGTCTTCGTCTTCGCCACCACCGAGCCGGAGAAGGTGCTGCCGACGATTCGATCCCGCACCCACCACTACCCCTTCCGCCTGATGCCGCCCACCGCCATGAAGGGCCTGTGCCAGAAGCTGTGCGACGCCGAGGGCGTCGCGGTGGAGGACACCGTCTATCCGCTGTTGATCCGCGCGGGCGCGGGCTCGGCGCGCGACACGCTGTCGGTGCTGGACCAGCTGATCGCGGGAGCGGGGGACGAGGGCGTGACGTACGCGCGGGCGGTGTCGCTGCTGGGCGTCACCGATGGGGCGCTGCTGGACGAGATGTGCGAGGCGTTGGCGTCCCTGGACGGCGCCGCCGCGATGTCCACCATCGACAGGGCGCTGGAGGCGGGGCACGACCCGCGGCGGTTCGGCTCGGACCTGCTGGAACGCCTGCGGGACCTGATCATCCTCAACCAGGTGCCCGACGCGGCGGGCGAGGGTCTCATCGACGTGCCGTCCGAGGTGCTGGAACGCATGACGGGGCAGGCGGTGCGGATGGGCACGCCGACCCTGACCCGGATGGCCGAGGTGGTGCACCAGGCGCTGGGCGCGATGCGGGGCACCACGGCGCCGCGGCTGCTCCTGGAGCTGGCCTGCGCCCGCGCCATTTTGCCCTCTGTGGACGATTCGCAGGCGGGGTTGTTGCAGCGCATCGATCAGCTCGAGCGGCGGGTCGCCGACGGGGTGCCGATGGCCGCCGCG
>NZ_DASQPW010000098.1:0-4460 GCF_035643755.1 Stackebrandtia sp.
GGCGGCGGCCAGTCCCACCGACGAGGTCCCGCCGCGAATCAGCAGCGACTGCCCCGAACGCAGGTCGAGTCCCGTGGTCAACGACCCATAGGCGGTCTGCACCATCTCGGGCAACGCGCCCACCGTCTCCCACGACAGATCAGTACGAATCGGGATCACCTGCGACAACGGCACACTCGTGTACTCGGCATACCCGCCATCAAAACTGCGGCCCATGTCCCCCATCATCGCCACCACCTGATCCCCACGCTTCAAACCCGAACCCGCGGGCGCGGCATCCACCACCCCCGCCGCCTCGATCCCCGGCACCCGCGGGTAGGAAACCCCCTCGGACATGCCCAGGCGCAGATGGAGCTCGGATCGGTTGAGCCCGAATGCCTCCACCCGTATCCGCACCCACCCGTCCCGCTCGGGCGGCAACGGCACCTCCCGCACCTCGAGATGGTCGACTGGGCCTGGCTCCGACAGCACCACGGCGCGCATGGATGTCCCCTTCAGTCACGTGGTTTGGACGAACTCTAAGCCGAACCCGTCGAGCCGCGCGGGGATTCCGTCGGGTTGGGCGCGCGCACCGATGTCATCGTTTCGTAAGGCCAAAACGCGTGGTGGCGGCCGGTATCGGTGCTTGGATTCAAGCCATGAGTTCCATCACCGCGTTGCGACGCATCGTCGACACCGCGCGGAATCACCGGTTGTCGCCGTTCCGCGAGGGCGCGTTCGCGCAACGGATTCACCATCCGCGCGTGGCCACGGTGATCGGGCGGGCGCTGGCGGTGTGCCTGGTGTGGTGCTTCCTCACGGGCCTGTACAGCCACTTCCAGCAGGACCCCGCGTCGTGGATGAGCTTCCCGACCCGTCCCGTGTGGCTGTACCGCGTCACGCAGGGCAGCCACGTGGTCAGCGGGATGGCCGCGATTCCGTTGGTGTTGGCGAAACTGTGGACGGTGTATCCGCGGCTGTTCTCCTGGCCGATCGTGCGCAACCCCGTGCATATGATCGAGCGCGGCTCGATCGCGGTGTTCGTGGCGGCGACGCTGTTGCAGCTGTTCATGGGGTTCTTCAACACCATCAAGTGGTATGTCTGGCCGTTTTCCTTCCGCCACACGCATTACTGGATGTCGTGGATCATCGTGGGTTCGCTGTTGATCCACATCGCCGTGAAGCTGCCGTTGATTCACGAGCACTGGCGGGCCGCGCGCGAGACCGAGGCGCGGACGTCGGGGTGGTCGCGGCGCGGCTTCCTGGCCACGGTGTCCATCGCCACGGCCGCGGTGGTGATGACCTCGGCGGGACAATCGTTCACTCCCCTGGGGAGGGTGGCGGTGCTGGCGCCCCGGCGGCCGGGCGTGGGTCCGCAGGGCCTGCCCATCAACCGCACCGCGAAGGCGGCGCGCATCGACCCCGCCGCGGTCTCGACCGACTGGCGGCTGGAGGTGGACGGCCCCAAACCCTTGCGGCTCAGCCTTTCCGACCTCAACGCCATGCCACAGACCGAGGTGGAGCTGCCGATCGCCTGCGTGGAGGGTTGGAGCCAGAACGCCCGCTGGGGCGGCGTGCGGATCCGCACCCTGCTGGATCGCGCGGGCGCGCGGCGCGGCGACGGGGCGCGGGTGACGTCGTTGCAGCGGGCGGGTTCGTACTCCGAAAGCGAGCTGCCGTCCGAGTACGCCTGGGACGACGACACGCTGCTGGCGTTGCGGCTCAACGGTTCCGTGCTGCACATCGACCACGGCTACCCCGCGCGGATCATCGCGCCGGGGCGGCCCGGGGTGTTGCAGACGAAGTGGGTTCGCGGTCTGGAGGTGCGGCGATGAGGTGGCTGCGGGTCGTCCTGGTGCTCGGCGGGGTCGGGCTGGCGGCGGTGGGCGTGGGCGGGCTGCTCACGCACTGGACGGCGAGCCTGTGGTTCCTTCCCCTGTGGCTGGCGGGGGCCGTGTTCCTCCACGATGGAGTGCTGGTGCCGATGACGTTCGGGGTCGGCGGGGCCCTGTGGCGGGTGACCAGCGGACTGGCGCCGTCGGCTCGGCAGTGCGTCGTGGCGGGCGTGTGGCTGACCGCGCTGATGACGGTGCTGGCGATCCCGCTGATCCTGCGGCGCGGCGTCGTCGCCAACGCCACGGTGCTGCCGTCGAACTACCTGATCGATCTGCTGTGGACGCTGGGGGTGATCGCGGTCGTCACCGCGATCGCGACCCTCGTCCGCATCCGCCGCGCCCCAAGGAAAAGGGGCACCGACTCCTGACTCGGTCCCGCCCGTCGCGCCACAACCACGCGCCGACGGCAACCCCCGCCGCCAGGCTCGACGGTTCCTTCGCGCAACGGTCTCCACGGTCATGCCCCGAGCCTCGGCCGCCGCATGGACCGAACGGCACAGGATCGGACCACGCGGCCCCTTCCCGAATCGCCACGCGTCACCGATCCTTGCGGCCATGTGGTTGATGCACGACGGCGGAACCGCCGCCGACTCCCCGACTCCCCGCACGGGCGGCCTGCCCTTGGCGCCCAACGGTTTCCAGTGGCCCGTGTGCGCCGAGTGCGAGGGGCCCATGTGTTTCGTGGCCCACCTCCCCGTCGACGACGGGGCGGTCGAGGTGTTCATGTGCCAAAACGACCCTGGCATGTGCGACGACTGGGATGCCGAGTCGGGCGGCAACCGCGCCGTGCTGGTCCACGGCGATCTGCGCCCCGTGGCCCCTCCCGAAGAGGGAGAGACCCTGCTCGACACGGTCACCGCGCTGCGCCCCGTCGCCACACCCATCGAGGGCGAGGTCCCGGGACGGCGGGGCGGCACGCCCGATTGGTGGCAACTCGACGAGACCCCCGCGTGCCCCGCCTGCGGCAGGCGGATGCCGTTCGTCGCCCAGCTCGAGGAGGGTGGTGACGCCCTCAACTTCGGTGGCGGCGGACGAGGCTACGTGTTCACGTGCCCGCCGTGCGGCACGGCGGCGTTTCTGTGGCAGCGTTAGCCTCAGGGGTTCGAGCGGATTGCGCGGACCGTCCAATTCATGGCGTTCAACGCTTCCCGCTCAGCACTATCTCGAGTGGATGCCTCCATCCGTCGAATCCACTGCCGACGCGCGGGGCGGCTACGCGGCATCCCGTACATCTGCCGAACTGCGTAACCATTCGACGTCCCAACGCGACCAAATGTGACCAACCGCAGTCGGATCATCACCAACTTGCGCGCGCTCGCCTGATGCACAATCCGTCTTCGCCGCGCCACGCTTGGTCCACAAGCACCCATGGAGGTTGTCATGCATCTCGTTTTCATCGATGACAGTGGCCAGCCAAAGCCCGCGCGCGAGCCGCTTGGAGAGTTGGTGTCCTTTGGCGCCGTGATCTTCCACGACTCCGCTGTACGTCAGTACAGTGAGTGGCTCCAAAGGGCCAAAGCAGAGGTCGGGATCCCTCTTACCGAGGAACTCAAGTGGAACCCGCCGAAAAACTCTGTCCAGCGCAAACTCGGTTCTGAGTGTGCAGACCTTCAGCGTTCGATGCTTCAACACGCTGCCTTGCTGGGCGCCAAGACTGTTGTCTGTGTGGTCGAGCTTGATCGTCCGTCCAACAGGGAACGTGATTCCAAAGTCACCGAAGCCTTCACATATCTGTATGAGCGGATCGGCTACTGCCTGGATTCTCTAGAGGCTGAATCCGCTGTCGCGGTTGCGGATCGGCCTGGTGGTGGCCGTTCCGAGGAGATCTCATGGCTTAAAGAGGCATTGGAACTCACCAGCAACGGCACCCAATTCAAAAAGTGCACGCAGCTCATCATGCCCACTGTGACAGCTCCGTCAACACTGGTACCGCTACTGCAACTCGCGGATCTGGTCGCGGCCTCGACCACCGCCGCTATCGCTGGGAGCGCCAGAGGCCGAAATCTCCTCACCGACTTGATGCAAATGACATACAGATACCCCGATAACCAAGTAGGTGGGTCGGGTGTGAAGATCTTCCCCGATCGTCTCGTCGACCTGTACCAGGAGTTCGGAGACAGAAGCTATCGGAGGATGAGAAGCGACCCGATTCAGTTCGAGCCCAGATGGGAACCAGGCAAAGGAGACCACTCATCCCCCCGCCCATTCCAATACCGAAATGGACTGCCCTCCTAAGACGGACCGTCCCGTTCGTTGATGATCACGCATCGTTCAGTGCCGATGGGTGTTGTCGGGTTGGGACGGGTCGCCTGGGTGCTCGAAGCCCTCGGCGCAGCGCAGGTGGGTGCCGCGCTGGTAGTCGAGCCAGCGGGCGAATTCGCGTAGGCGTTCGCCGAGGCGCTGGCGGGCGGTCGAGTCTACTTCGGTGGGACGGTCGTCGGTTTCCTCGGCGACCGCGAGGTGCCAGCCGAGGCTGGACTCCACGGGGCCGATGGTTTCGCCGAGTTCGGCGCCGCGCAGGGCCCGGGTGAGGGGTTCGGGGAGGTCCTGGAGGGTCGTCCAGCCCATGGGGCGCAATGGTTCTCG
>NZ_DASQPW010000099.1:0-10635 GCF_035643755.1 Stackebrandtia sp.
TGGTCGACCCGCGTCTGGCCCCTGTGGACGCCTCGGAGTGGCCCGAGCTGTGGATCTCGGTGTCGCTGCTGTCCGAGCCCGAACCCCTCGATGTGGACGGACTGGACTCCCTGTGCGCCGCGCTGAGACCCGGCGTCGACGGCCTGACGCTGCGCCAGGACCTGCGGCGCGCCACCTTCCTGCCGTCGGTGTGGGAGTCGATCGACGAGCCCGGGAAGTTCGTGGCGCAGCTGCTGCGCAAGGGCGGCTGGGAGCCCGGCTCCTGGCCCGCGGGCATGACCGCCGAGATCTACCACGCCCACAGCCACAGTTCCGAACCGCCGCGCCCGCCCCTGGGAGAGTCATGACCGACGACGCCGCCGTCCACCCGCTGATCGCCGAGGCCGCCAAGAAGGCCCAGGTGTGCTGGGTGGCGACCGACGACTCGCCCGCGAAGTCCCTGTGGTGCCTCAACATCGACGGCGTCCTGGCGGTGGTGTGCGGCCCCGGGGAACAGCACGACCCCGGCCTGTCGGCCGCCGACGCCTGCCGGGTCACCCTTCGCGGAGACCACAATGGACGTATCCTGACCTTCGAGGCGACGATCGACCACGTGACCCCCGGCGACGACCGCTGGGACGAGGTGGCGTCCGCGCTGTCCGCCAAGCGCCTCAACTCCGGAGCCGGCGACACCGTGGCGCGCTGGGCCGCCGAATGCTCCGTCTACCGCCTGGTGCCCTCGCCGACTCCCCCGACCGCGGGCGCGGAGCTACCCGACGCCTCGCTGGCGGCCGTCCGCGAACCCAGCACCGCCGCCCGGGCCACCCGCCGCCCGTTCCGGCTGCACAAGGTCAGAGGGCGTCGATGAGTTTGCGGGCTCCCTGGCTCAGCAGGTCGTCGGCGACGCTGCTGCCGACGACCTCGGCGTCGGCGTGGATGGCGCGGGCGTCGAGGATGGTGGAGCCGTCGGGGTCCATGACGCGGCCGTGCAGGCTGAGTCGTCCGTCGGGTTCGACGGTGGCGTAGCCCGCGATCGGGGAATGGCAGTGGCCCTGGAGCGCGCGCAGCATGGTGCGCTCGGCCGTGGTGCGGCGGGTGGTGACGGCGTCGTCCAGGCGGGTGACGAGGTCGGCGGTGGCGGTGTCGTCGTGGCGGATCTGGAGCGCCAGGGTGCCCGCGCCGACCGCGGGAAGCATGGTGTCGATGTCGAGGATTTCGCTGATGCGGCCCTGGAGGCCGATGCGCTCCAGGCCCGCGACGGCCAGCAGCAGGGCGTCGAAGTCGCCGGCGTCGAGCTTGGCGAGGCGGGTGTTGGCGTTGCCGCGGATCGGCAGCGGCCGCAGCGTGGGCCACTCGAGGGCGAGCTGCGCCAGGCGGCGCGGGGACGAGGTGCCGACGCGGGCGCCGTCGGGAAGGCCGGACAGCGCGGCGCCGGTCGGCGAGACCACCGCGTCGCGGACGTCGTCGCGCTCGAGGTGGGCGGCGATGACGGTGCCCTCGGGCAGGTCGCGGTCGCCGGGGATGTCCTTGACACAGTGGACGCACACGTCGCAGCGGCCGTCCAGCAGCGCCGCGTCGACCTCCTTGATGAAGGCGCCCTTGCCGCCCAGCTGCGACAGGGGGCCCGTCCAGCGGTCGCCCGAGGTGGTCAGCGGGACCACCTCGACGGTCAGGTCGGCGTCCAGCTTCCTGAGGGACCGGGAAACCCGTTCCGCCTGGGCCAAAGCCATGGGTGAGGACCGGGTACCTATGCGAACCAACGACACGCCCGCCAGCTTACGACCCGCGACGTTTGGGCTCGACGCACGGTTGCGGCGGGTTATGTCACCGCGCGGTCGCGGTGAGCCACCGCACAAACCCTGGGCAGCGCGGCCGGGCCGCGGGCAGGCTGGGAGGCCAGTTCGCAAGGGGGAGACGGAGGGGATCCATAATGGCCGGTGAGCGCCAAGACGGGCCACCGGGGCAGTCCAAGAAGGACGACGGCGGGAAGATCAACACCCTGCAGATCGTCGCCGCCACCGGGGCCTCCACCACCGCCGCGATGGTCGCCAACGCCCTGGGCATCTACGGCACCGTCACCGGCGTCGCGGTGTTCAGCGTGATCTCCTCGGTGGGCACCGTGCTGTACCTGAAGTCGATGCACCGCACCAAGGAGCAGTTCCAAAAGGTCGTCAAGGCCGCCAACGACTCCGCCACGCCGCTGCCGAGGCTGCGCCGGGCCACCCCGCGTGCCGCGGCGCCCGTTCCGCCGCCCGACGCCACCGCCGTGATCCCCGCGCAGCAGCGCGACGCCGAGCCGCCCGCCGAGTGCGCGCCGACCTCGGTGATCGACGCCGCCGCCGACGACACCGCCGCGCCGAGCGGCCTCGGCGCCTGGTGGCGCAGGAACTGGAAGGTGCTGGCCATCAGCAGCGTGCTGGTATTCGCACTGAGCATCGCCGCGCTCAGCGCGATCGGCTGGCTGACCGGCTCCGACCCCAGCGCGTACTACCGCGGCCAGCCGCCACAGTCGTCCAGTGTGGAGCACGATTCCTCGCGGGACGGCACCGACGGCGACCCGAGCTCGGACACCTCCGACGGCACGTCGCGGGAGCGCTCCGACTCGCCGTCCGGCACCCCGTCGGACAAGCCCTCCGACCGCCCGTCGAGCCAGGACAAGTCCACCTCGGACTCCGGCGGCGCCGACGACTCCACCTCGGGCGCCGACAACCACCGCGACGGCCCCTCCTCCCCCGACGGCGAGTGACGTGCGCATCGCCGACGCCCGCGCGTCGGCGGCGCGGTAACGGCCGGGACGTACGATGAAGACATGTCAGCCCCCGCTACCACCATTGAGCAGGACATTCACACCGCGTTGAGCGGCGTGGAGGACCCGGAGATCCGGCGACCCATCACCGACCTGGGCATGGTCGACGACATCACCGTCGACGGCTCGCACGTGGCACTGCGCATCCTGTTGACCATCGCCGGATGCCCGCTGAAGGACAAGCTGCGCACCGACATCAACACGGCCGTGCGCGCCGTGGCGGGCGTGGAATCGGTGTCGCTGGAGTTCGGCGCCATGACCGACGACCAGCGCAAGGAGCTGCAGACCCGGCTGCGCGGCGGCGGTGGCGACGAGCCCGTGATCCCGTTCAGCCAGCCCGGCTCCCGCACCCGCGTCTTCGCCGTGGCCTCGGGCAAGGGCGGGGTCGGCAAGTCCAGCGTGACCGTGAACCTGGCCGCGGCCCTGGCGGCCAAGGGGCTGTCGGTGGGCGTGGTGGACGCCGACATCTACGGCCACTCGGTGCCGCGCATGCTGGGCGCCGCCGACGCGCGCCCCACCCCCGTCGAGGACATGATCATGCCGCCGCAGTCGCACGGCGTGAAGCTCATCTCGATCGGCATGTTCACCAAGGGCAACGCCGCGGTGGTGTGGCGCGGCCCGATGCTGCACCGGGCGCTGCAACAGTTCCTCGCCGACGTCTACTGGGGCGAGCTCGACGTGCTGCTGCTCGACCTGCCGCCGGGCACCGGCGACATCGCCATCTCGGTGGCGCAGCTGCTTCCCGTCGCCGAGCTGCTGGTCGTCACCACCCCGCAGGCCGCCGCCGCCGAGGTCGCCGAGCGCGCCGGGGCGATCGCGGTGCAGACCCACCAGCGGGTCGCCGGGGTCGTGGAGAACATGTCGTGGCTGGAAACCCCCGACGGCAACCGCATGGAGCTGTTCGGTTCGGGCGGCGGCGAGCAGGTCGCCCAGGCCCTGTCCACCCGCATGGGCACCGCGGTGCCGCTGCTGGGCCAGGTCCCGCTGGACCAGGCGCTGCGGGAGGCGGGCGACGAGGGAGTCCCCTTCGTGTTGCGCGACAAGGAATCGGCGGCCGCGCGCGCCCTGAACGACATCGCCGAACGGCTCAGTGTCCGCACCGAGAGCCTGGCGGGCAAGCCGCTCGGCCTGTCCCCCAAGCGTTAAGAGTTCCTGAATTGTTGGCGTTCGATCAGTGAGGGGCCGCGAGGTGGATGAGTGGCAAGGCGGAGGTGCTGTCGCATACCGGTGTTGTATGCGGCAGTGCCGACAACGCCGCCAATCGCCGCCTCGCGGTTCCGAACCGGACAGTCAATGATTCAGGAGCTCTTAAGTCGCGTCGAGGTCGTAGGAGTGCTTGCGGGCGGCGGGCTTGGCGGGCTCGTCGTCATCATCGTCCGTGTCGTCGCGTGACGACGAGGAGCCGTTGGACCGGATCGCCGCGGCGGTCTCGTCGAGTTCGTCGCGCAGCGGCTTGGTGTGCTGCTTGACGTCGTCGAGAGCCGACCTGATCGGGTTCGTCAGCAGCTCCTCGTCCTCCTCGCTGAGGACGTGCTTGCGGATGAACGCCTTGGGGTTGAGGTCGTTGATGTCGATGTCGGTGCCGGTCTCGCGGCTGATGTCCTCGGTGGCGTTGCGGGCCATCTGACGGACCTTGCGGACGCCGCGGCCCAGGCCCTGCAGGACCTTGGGAAGCCGCTCGGGGCCGATGACGAACAATGCCACCAGCATCAGGACCACGATCTCCATGCCGCCGAGATTGTCCAGCATCCTGAGGGCTCCTTGTCTTGGGTCATCGACGCGGCAACACTACGCCCGATCGGGCTACTTGTCCTCCTCGGAGCCCAGAGTGATATTGGCCTGTGACGCGGTGCCGTCGTGCTCGTAGGTGATCGACACGTCGTCGCCGGGGGCGTGCTTGAGCACCAGGCCCTCCAGCTGGACGCCGTCGGTGATGACCGTCTTGCCGAACTTGACGATGGTGTCACCCTCTTTGATGCCCGCCTTGGACGCGGGGGTGCTGTCGGACACCGACTTCACCTTGGCGCCACCGGTTTCCACGATGGTGGAGGTGGTGTCGGTGTTCAGCTCGGCGCCCAGCACCGGGCGGGTGGGCTTGCCGTTGTCGATGATCTCCTTGGCGACCCGCACCGCCTGGTTGCCCGGGATCGCGAAGCCCAGGCCGATGTTGCCGGCCTCACCCTTGTCGTTGGTGAACGGATAGATGGAGGCGTTGACGCCGATCACCTTGCCCGCGGTGTTGACCAGCGGCCCGCCCGAGTTGCCCGGGTTGATGGCCGCGTCGGTCTGGATGGCGGCGGTGATGGTGGCGTCGTCCTTGCTCTCGCCCGCCACCACCGGGCGGTCCAGGGAGCTGACGATGCCCTCGGTGACGGTGTTCGACAGGCCCAGCGGCGTGCCGATGGCCACCACCGGGTCGCCCACCTGCACCTTGTCGGAGTCCTGCACCGGGGTCAGCGGGGGCAGGTCCTTCTTGTCCACCTTGATGACCGCGATGTCGGTGGCCTTGCCGGAGCCGACGGTGGTGGCCTTGGCGGTCGTGCCGTCGTTGAACTGGACCGTCATCTTGGCGCTGGAATCGCTCTCGGCCAGCGCGGCCACGTGGTGGTTGGTGACGATGTATCCGTCCTTTGAGTACACCCAGCCGGAGCCGTTGCCGCCGCCGTCGGAGGTCTCGATCCAGATGGTGACGACGCTGGGCAGCACCTTGTTGACCATCGCCTGGTAGTCGCCGTGCGGGCCCTCGTCGTCGCCGGAGATGGTGGCGCCGGAGTTCTTCAGCGCCGACAGCGTCACCAGGGTGCCCAGGGTGCCCGCCAGCAGCGAGCACAGCACCGCGATCAGGATGGTGACGCCGATGCTGGTCCCGCCCCGGCGGCGGGGCGGCGCGCCGAACGGCGCCTGCTCCAGCGGCGGCAGGTGCGGCGCGGGCGTGTGCTGCACGACCGCCGGGGACTGCGGGTTGCGCCACGGGTCGTTGGGGGCGTTGTGCGCCCACCACGCCGAGGGGTTGTGTTGCGCCGCGGTCGGATGCTGCCCGGTGGGAACCGTCGGGTACTGACCGGTGGGTGCGGGGGCCGGCGCGGGAGAGGGTGTGGTGGGTGGTTGCGGGGCCGGTGGCTGCTGGGGCGTCCCCGGCGTGTTCCACTGCGGCTGTCCGGAGCCCGGCGTCACGCCGTCCGACATGATGTGGTCCTCTTCCCGCCGCTGGTACGGCGTCCTCGTCGCGTCCGCAAGCTAATCGGCCCGGTCAAGCCCAACCCAAATTCCGGGGCCGATCCACAGGCTTCGATGGTAGTCACATCGGGCCGGGGACCGTCCCGCGCGCTCGGATTCTGGGCGCACGCCAGGCACGGACACCACGAAAGGGCTCCGGCCGCCGACGGAACGCCCGCCAGCCGCCGGAGCCGATTGAGGGATTTGTTGGAGACGCGTGTCCGCGCGCTAAGCCGTTCAGATTCTTCAGCTCTTGAGACAGTGTCTCGGCTTCATCCGGGGTCATCTCGACCACCAGCCGGCCGCCGCCTTCGAGCGGGACCCGCATGACGATGCCGCGGCCCTCCTTGGTGACCTCCAGCGGACCGTCGCCCGTCCGCGGCTTCATGGCCGCCATGTGTTGACTCCCCTCGACTCGATGCCGCGGTACCGCGGCGCTACTGGGTGGGACATTACGTTGATCGTTCAAGCTTGCGCCAAAAACGTTCGACGAACAATCTTCCCTGATGAGGTCGCCTAATTCCAAACCGGGCCGGGGTGTGTGTGACGCAGACTTGAATTTTTGTCGTGTTCTTGTCACACTCGCACCTGGTTTCACAGCCGCGGCCGCACCGCCCACACCGCCGAGCGTGAAGGATTCTCGCTTATGCACGCGCGATCGGCACTCTTCGATGTCTACGGGGATCATCTGCGGCGACGCGGCGGCCGGGCACCGATTTCGGCGCTGGTCGCCTTGCTGGAGCCGCTGGGGATCGCGGCGCCCGCGGTGCGCACGGCGGTGTCGCGAATGGTCCGTCAGGGTTGGCTGTCGCCGACCGACGGACGGGGCTACGCGCTCACCGCCCGGGGGGCCCGCCGGATGGAGGACTCGGCCACCCGGATCTACCGCACCGCCGACCGCGCCTGGCACGGCGAGCTCGACATGGTGCTGTTCGCGCCGCCCACGCAGCGCCGCACCCGCTCCCAGCTCACCGCGGCCCTGCGCTTCTGGGGCTACGCGCCCCTGGCGCCCGGCTGCTGGATCTCGCCGTGGCCCGCCAACGAGCTGGACGGCGCGTTCGCCGAGTCCGGCGTGGACTTTGAGCGCTTCGGCGCGGCGCACCGCGGCGACACCGTGGCGCTGGTGCGCCGGGCCTGGGACCTCGACGCGCTGTCCAAGCGGTACCGTGCGTTCGTGTCCGAACTGGAGCCGGTGGTGGCGGCCGCGGGCACCGACGACAGCTCCGCCTACGCGGCGCGCTTTCGGCTGGTGCACGAGTTCCGGGTCTTCCTGTTCTCCGACCCGCAGCTGCCCGAGGCGCTGCGCCCGCCCGACTGGGAGGGCGACGCCGCGGCGGCCTTCTTCGACACCCACGCCGCCCGGCTGCGCCCGGCCGCCGACCGCTTTGTCGATTCCTGTCTCGATGCGAAATGAGGTAGCCATGTCCGACCCCGTACTGTCTTCCACTTCGGACGGAGTCACGACCGTGACGATCAACCGTCCCGACGCGCTCAACGCCCTGGACGTGCCGACCAAGGTGGGGCTGCGCGAGGCGCTGTCGCGCGCCGGCGGCGACCCCGACTGCCGCGCCGTGCTGCTGGCCGGGGCGGGAGAGCGGGCGTTTTGCGTCGGGCAGGACCTGCGCGAACACGTCCGCAATCTCCAGACCGAAGCGCCGCTGAAGACCGTGCGGGAGCACTACAACCCGCTGGCGCGGGTGCTGTTCGACCTGGACAAGCCGGTGGTGGCGGCGGTGCGGGGCGTGGCCGCCGGGGCGGGCGCGTCGCTGGCGTTCCTGGCGGACTTCCGCGTCGGCGGGCCGTCCACCAGCTTCTCGATGGCGTTCGCGGGCATCGGGCTGGCCGCCGACACCGGAGCCAGCTACCTGCTGCCGCGCCTGGTGGGGCGGGCGCGGGCGGCCGAGCTGCTGATGCTGAACCGGACGGTGCGCGCGGCGGAGGCGTCCGAGCTGGGGCTGCTCACCGAGCTGGTCGAGACCGACGAGGAGGTGGCGAAGCGCGCGGCCGAGCTGGCGGCCCGGCTGGCGTCCGGGCCGACCGTCGCGTATGGACAGATTAAGCGACAGCTGCGGGTGGGCGGCACCTTCGCCGACGCCCTCGACTGCGAGGCCGACGCCCAGGCCGCCAGCGGCGCGACCGCCGACCACCGCGCGGCGGTGGAGGCGTTCGTCAACAAGCAGAAGCCGAGCTTCGAGGGACGCTGAGCCGCCTCCACAGGTTATCCACAGGCGCCGCCGCGGTCGCGGACGCGCTCGGCGGTGATGTCGGCGATGGCGGCGCAGCCCGACAGCGTCATGGTCTCGCGCAGCTCGGCGATCAGGGTGTCCAGGACGCGGCCGACTCCCCGCTCGCCGTCGGCGGCCAGGCCCCACACGTACGGGCGTCCGATCAGGACCGCCCGGACGCCGAGCGCCAGGGCGCGAAACGCCTGCCCGCCGGTGCGGATGCCGCCGTCCACGAGCACGGGAGCGCGGCCGTCCACGGCGTCGATCACCTCGGTGAGCGCCACCGCGGTGGGGACCGCGCCGTCGAGCTGCCGACCGCCGTGATTGGACACGATCACGCTGTCGACGCCGTGGTCGAGGCACCGCAGGGCGTCCTCGCCGTTGAGGATTCCCTTGGCGGTCAGGGGAAGCCCGAGCTCGGCCAGCCAGTCCAGGTCGGACCAGGTGAGCGCGCGGTCCCAGCGCCCGGGTCGGTGTTCGCGCGTGGAGCCGTCGCCGAGGTGGGTGGTCACGGCGGCACCGTCGGGCAGCGGGCCCAGCGTGCGGTGGCGCCGCGAGCGGGGGCGGGTCGCCTCGACGGGGCGATCGAGCGTCACCACGACGCGTTCGTATCCGCCCGCCGCGGCGTTGGCCACCACCTGGCGGGTCAGTTCGCGGTCCTCGCTGACGTACAGCTGCAACCAGCGCCGCCCCGGCCGACCCGCCAGAGCGTGCAGGTCGGTGGTGGCGCTGGTGGCCAGGCAGTACACGGTGTCGGCGGCGGCCGCCGCCGCGGCGCTGGCCTCCTCGCCGTCGGGGTGGAAGGCGCGCTGCCTGCCCACGGGCGCCAGCAGGATCGGCGCGGCCACCTCGCCGCCCAGCACCTCGGCGCGGGTGTCGACCCGGCTCATGTCGCGCAGCACTCGGGGCCGCAGCCACCAGCGTTGCCAGGCCGCCTGGTTGTCGCGGATCGTGCTCTCGGTTCCCGCCCCGGCCGACAGGAAGTCCCAGGTCGCGGGCGGCAGCTTGTGTTCGGCCTGGCGGCGGATCAGTTCGAGTTCGGGATCCATCCCCAAACAGTACACTCGTACTGTTTGACGCCCTCAGTCCTCCTCGGGGTCCAGATCCGTCTCGGCCCCGCCCACATACGCCTGCATGTCCAGCTCATTGCCGTACGGCGCCACGAACGCGGGCAACTCCCGCGATCCCAACGCGCGCACGTACTCCCAAAACTGCGCGACCGCCTCGGCGCGTCCCGCGGCCTCGATCGGCAGGGCCACGCTCACCTGCCACTCCCGCATCGGCTCAGGATCGCTCATGCCGACATCCCATCATGCGTCCCGCCCCAGCGACACGTGGCACGCCTCCAGGTGATCGTCGACCATGCCCGTCGCCTGCATCAGCGCGTACGCCGTGGTCGGCCCGACGAACCGAAACCCGCGCCGCTTCAGCTCCTTGGCCATCGCGGTGGACTCGGGCGTCACGGCGGGAATCGCGTCGAGCGCCCTCGGACGCGCGCGGCCCCCCGTCGGCGCGAACGACCACAACAGCTCCGACAGACCGCCGTCCAAGGCCGACGCCACCTGGGCGTTGTTGATCGAGGCCAGGATCTTGGCCCGATTGCGGATGATCCCCGCGTCCCCCAGCAATCGTTCCACATCGGACTCGCCGAACTCCGCCACCTTCGCGATCGCGAACCCCGAAAACGCCTCCCGAAACGCCTCGCGCTTGCGCAGGATGGTCAGCCACGACAACCCCGACTGAAACGCCTCCAGGGTGACCCGCTCGAACAACGCGTCATCCCCGCGCAACGGCCGCCCCCACTCGCGGTCGTGGTACTCGCGATAGATCTCGGGCTCGACGCCCCACGGGCACCTGGCCTTGCCGTCGGGGCCCGTGACGGCGGCGGTGTTCATTCCTCATCCTTGTCGTCGTCGGTCTCGGCAGCGGTTTCGGCCTCGGCGTTGTCGTCGGTCTCCGCGGATTCGCCCAACGCGCGGCGCCTCACGTCGCGCAGCGCGTCGGCCTCCTCGGCGCGCCCGTCCCGCAGCGCCGTCACCTCACTGGCCAGCACCTTGATCAGCTCGTCCTTGAAACCCACGTCGTAGGCGACCCGCGCCAGGGCGTCGTCGACCTGCGAGGTGCGGTAACCGCGCACGCCCGTGTCGAAGGTGGTGGACAAAACGTCCGATTCGGACAATGGGCGGTCGCTGGGCAGGTCGTTGGGAACGCCGTCGGCGAGGCGGACCAACCCGGGATCGTTGCCCGTCACGAGAATGACGATCCCGAAGGCGAT
The DNA here is from genome assembly GCF_035643755.1 of Stackebrandtia sp. Classification (NCBI taxonomy): domain Bacteria; kingdom Bacillati; phylum Actinomycetota; class Actinomycetes; order Glycomycetales; family Glycomycetaceae; genus Stackebrandtia; species Stackebrandtia sp. Next base: position 10,502 of record NZ_DASQPW010000099.1, read on the forward strand.
CGCCACGGCCAAGGCGAGGGCGAGTAGCACCAGGACGAACTCCATGAGGGGCATCCTCGCACGACGGGACGGTCGGGGGTGTGGCGGTCGCTCGAGCCTGTGGATAACTCGCGGACTGTGGAAAGACGGGCGCG
>NZ_DASQPW010000100.1:0-13554 GCF_035643755.1 Stackebrandtia sp.
GGCGTCCACGATGGCCTGATCGATGTCCACGCCGCCCAGGTTCTCCAGCCCGTCCACCGACAGCACGTCGAACCCCGTGGCCGTGCGCGCGACCACCGACGCGTCGAACGTGCCGCCGCCCAGGTCCGCGACGACCACGCCCGAGCCGACGGGCACCTCGTTGCGCAGCTCGTGGGTGAAGTAGGTGGCCGCCGCCACGGGCTCGGGCACCAGCCGCGCGGCGTCCCAACCCGCCGCGGCCGCCGCGTCCTCCAACACCAGCCGCCGCGCCGAGCCCCACGCCGCGGGGTGCGTCAGCGTGACGCCCGAAGGCGGTGCCCCGAGCGCGCGCTCGCACTCACGCCGCACCCGCGCCAGCACCGCCGAAAACAGCGCCTCGACGCCGAGCTCCGTGTCCCCCAACAGGACCCGACCGTCATCGACCCTCCGCTTCGGGTGCAACTCGCAGCGCTGCGGGGCGAAACGGGCCGCGTTGAGCGCGTCGGAACCCACCAGGAGCCGTCCGTCTGTGTCGGCGTACACCGCCGAGGGCAGCAGGGGAGAAGAGTCGAACAGCAGGGGCACGCTCGCGCCGTCGCGGGTGAGGACCGCGACGGTGTGGGAGGTTCCAAAGTCGACGCCGAGGTGGGCGGGGGCGGGCATGCGAAGAAACTACCCGGCCGCTACGCGTCGTCGGAACGCCCCGACCGCCAGGCGCGCACCGCGATCACGCCGAGGCAGGCCGCGATGACGAGGTTCACCGCGATCAGGACGCCGTGCACCACATAGAAGGCGCTGGGGTGGCCGGGTGCCAGGTTGAAGGCCAGCGTGATCCACTCGAACACCATGAAGGCGGCGATGGCGAGAACGAAGGCGGCGACGCGGCGGGAGAACTTCACGTGTCCCAGTATCGGGCCGCCCCGGGATTTGTCGCATTCGGGTCCGCTCGGCGTGTCGGGTTCGTAGGGTGAGGATGTGTGGCCGGTGAGGCCGCGCACGGGAGGAGCGTGACCATGTCCAGTAATGCCAAACAGGGGTGGGCGATGGGTGGCACCGTCTTCGCCGCCACCGTCATGATCGTCCTGGGTTTCTTCCAGGTCATGATGGGTATCTCGGCGCTCGCCCACGACCGCATCTTCGTGACCGTCAACAACTACGTGTACGGCATCGACACGACCTCGTGGGGTTGGATTCACCTGATTCTCGGCGCCGTCATCGTGATCACCGGGTGCTTCCTTTTCATGCGGACCATGTGGGCCCGCGCCCTGGGAATCGTGTTGGCCGTCGTCTCGGCGGTCGGTAACTTCATGTTCATGCCGTATTATCCACTGTGGTCAATGGTGGTCATCGCGTTGAACATCTTCGTGATCTGGTCGCTGGCCACCGTCGTGCAGGGAGTCGACACCCCGGCGGCGACGGCCGCGGGTTCCGGCTCGGGCGGCGGCATGCCGCGCGGCGAGGCACCCTCGGGCGGATACGGCAACGTCAACCCACCGATGGCGCCGCACGCTGAGGACGACAAGACCATGTACCCGGGCGCCGAACCGCACGAGACGGGGCGCCCCGCACAGGGGCCGCCCGTCCACGGTTAGGCGCGCGCCGCGGTTGTTACCCGCCGGGAACATATCGTCGGCGTATCGAAAAACGCATACGCTCTGGCAACACCGTGCCGCCTTTAATGTCGGCATGACGTTCACCGAGTCAACGCGAACCACGGCGGCGTCGTCGGCTTCCGCCGTCCCCACAACGGGAATCACCGTTTACGGGTGCGGAGGCGACGAGGCCGCCCTGTTCCGTGAGATGGCGCCCTGCTTCGGCGCGACGCCGACCATCACCGACGCGGCGCTCACCGAGGCCAACGTCGACCTGGCGCTCGGAAACCGGTGCGTCAGCGTCGGTCACAAGACGCGAATCACCAACCCGACGCTCAGCGCGCTCGGCCGCGCCGGCGTCGGCTACATATCCACCCGCAGCATCGGCTACAACCACATCGACGTGGCGTACGCCAAGAGCCTCGGCATCACCGTCGAAAACGTCGCCTACTCGCCCGACAGCGTCGCCGACTACACGCTGATGCTGATGCTCATGGCGGTGCGCAACACCAAGACCACCATGCGCCGAGCCGACGTCCACGACTACCGGCTGCACGAGGTACGGGGCAGGGAGCTGCGCGATCTGACCGTCGGGGTGGTGGGAACCGGGCGCATCGGCGCGGCGGTGATGGATCGGCTGTGGGGCTTCGGATGCCGAATCCTCACCCACGACCGCCGCCATAAGACCGGCGCCGACTGCGTCGGGCTCGACGAACTGTTGCGATCCAGCGACATCGTGACGCTCCATACCCCGCTGAACGCGAGCACCCACCACCTCCTCGACCGCGAACGCATCGCGTCGATGAAGGACGGCGCCGTCGTCGTCAACACGGGGCGCGGCGCGCTCATCGACACCGAGGCGCTGGTCGCCGCGCTGGAGGGCGGCCGGCTGGGGGCGGCGGCGCTGGACGTCGTCGAGGGCGAGGAGGGCGTCTTCTACGCCGACTGCCGGAACAAGGCCATCGACAGCAAGGCGCTGCTGCGGCTGCAGGAAATGCCGAACGTGCTCATCAGCCCGCACACCGCCTACTACACCGATCACGCGCTCAGCGACACGGTCGAAAACTCCATCATCAATTGCCAGAGATTCGAAAGCGAGATACAGCATGGGTAGGTTGAAGGTCGGCATCCTGTACGGGGGCTGCTCCGAGGAGAACCCCGTCTCGGTGAAATCCGCGCGGGAGTTCGCCAAGCACCTCGACACCGAAAAGTACGAGCCGTACTGGATCGGGATCTCCGACACCGGCGTCTGGAATCTGAGCGACGGACCCGGTTCCGACTGGGGGAGCAACGGCGGGCGCCCCGTCGTGCTGTCGCCCGACCGCAACGTCCACGGTCTGCTCGTCCTGGAAGAAGGACGATACGAGGCGATCAGGCTGGACGTGGTGCTGCCGGTCCTGCACGGCAAGCTCGGCGAGGACGGCGCGGTGCAGGGACTGCTGGAGTTCGCGGGGATTCCCTACGCCGGCTGCGACATCCCGAGTTCCGCCCTGTGCATGGACAAGTCCCTGGCCTACGCCGTCGTCACGAGCGCGGGAATCGCCACGCCGGGCTTCCAGATCGTCACCACCGCCGAGGACGTCGATCCCGCCGAGATCACCTTCCCCGTCGTCGTGAAGCCCGCGCGCTCGGGGTCCTCCTTCGGCGTCACCAAGGTGCACGGAAAAGAGGAACTCGACAGCGCGGTCCAGGACGCGACCCAGTACGACACGAAGGTGCTGATCGAGGAGACCATCGTCGGCAGCGAGGTCGGCTGCGCCATCCTGGGCAACGGCGCCGACCTCATCGCGGGCGAGGTCGACCAGATCGCCGTTTCCCACGGCGTCTTCCGCCCCCACCAGGAGGCCAATCCCGAAAGCGGCTTCGAGAACTCGACGATCACCGTTCCCGCCGACATTCCCGCCGAGACGCGGCAGCTGGTGCGCGAGACGGCCAAGGCCGTGTACCGCGCCCTGGGATGCCGTGGACTGTCGCGAGTGGACCTGTTCCTGAAAGACGACGGAACCGTGGTCCTCAACGAGGTCAACACCTTCCCGGGCATGACCACCTACAGCCGCTATCCGCAGATGATGGCGGCCGCGGGAATGCCGATGTCCGAGCTGATCGACCGCATGGTGTCGCTGGCGCTGACGGGAAAGAACCAATGAGGGACGACTTCGCGTATGTCGACGAGGTGGTGTCGGGCGTGCGCTGGGACGCCAAATACGCCACATGGGACAACTTCACCGGCAAACCCGTCGACGGGTACCTGACGAATCGGATCGTGGGCACCAAGGCCCTGTGCGCGGCGCTTCAAAGCGCGCAGGAGAAGGCCGAATCCCTCGACTTCGGTCTGCTCCTGTGGGACGGCTACCGCCCGCAACGCGCCGTCGACTGCTTCCTGCGGTGGTCCCGGCTGGCAGAGGACGGCCGGACCAAGCGGCGCCACTATCCCCACATCGACAGGGCCGCGATGTTCGCCAACGGTTACGTGGCCGCCAAATCCGGCCACAGCCGCGGCAGCACCGTCGACCTGACGCTCTACCACCTGGCCACGGGCGAGCTCGCGGACATGGGCGGCGACCACGACCTGATGGACCCCGTCTCACACCACGGGGCGAGCGGAATCACGCGGGACGAGACCCGAAACCGCCAACACCTCCGGTTCATCATGGAGGCCTGCGGTTTCAGCGCCTACGAGTCCGAGTGGTGGCACTACACCATGAACGACGAGCCCTATCCGGACACGTACTTCGATTTCCCGATCAGCTAGGCGGCGCCGCGCGCGGCAGCCCCACCGTGGCGAGCAACCCCCCGTCGGGTCGCGCCGACAGGGTGAGGGTGCCGTCGTGCGCGCGGGTGATGGTCTTGACGATCGCCAGGCCGAGGCCGACACCCGCGTGGTCGGCGTGCACGCGCCGGGTTCCGCGCTGGAACGGCTCGGCCAGCGTCGACACCAAACGCGGCGACAGCTTGTCGCCGGTGTTGGCGACGTTGAGCTCCACGGTCGTGGGGCTGACCGCGGTCGTCACCCACACGGTGCCGTCGCCGGAAAGATTGTGGGTGATCGCGTTTTGGACCAGGTTCGTGGTCATCTGCAACAACAGCGAACGCGACCCCACGGTGCGGGCGATGGCGCCGGAGGTCTCGATGGTGACGCCGCGCTTCTCCGCCAGGGGCAGCAGCGTCTCGGTGGCCTCCTCGGCGAGGAGGGACAGGTCGACGTCCTCGGGGACGAAGGAGCGCTGGTCGGCGCGGCTGAGCACCAGCAGCGCCTCGGTGAGATCGATCGCCCGGGTGTTGACGTAGTGGAGGCGGTCGACGAGCTCGTCATGCTGGCGGTTCGGGTCGTTGCGGGCCACGTCCAAAAGGGTCTGCGTGATCGCCAGCGGCGTGCGCAGTTCGTGCGAGGCGTTGGCCGCGAACCGCTGCTGTTCGGCGACGTTGGCCTCCAGCCGCGCCAGCATGGTGTCGAACGCGTCGGCCAGCTCGCGAAACTCGTCCCGGTGGCCCTCCATCATGATGCGGTGCGACAGCGACCCGTTCCCGGCCATGCGGGTGGCGTTCGTGATGCGCCTCAGGGGGGCCAGCATGCGGCCGGCCAGGAACCATCCGCCCGCCAATCCCATGGCCAGCAGGAAGATCAGCGCGAGCGCCGCGCGGGGCGCGAAGGCGCGCAGCAGGTCGGAGCGGTCGGGGACGAAGACGCCGGGGCGGTACATCGGTATGCCCTCGGGGACGTACCGCAGCAGGAACACCTGCACGGCGGCCAGCAGCACGACCCCGGCCAGCATCAGGAAGCCCGCGTAGCTCAGGGTGAGCTTGAGGCGCACGCTCATTCCGGGGCGCCTAGACACGGGCATCGGCGTCCGCTTCGGGGTTGACGGTGGTGTCGATGCGGTACCCCACCCCCGGGACCGTGGCGATCAGCCACGGCTCGCCGAGCCGCTTGCGCAGCGCCGACACCGTGATGCGCACCGCGTTGGTGAACGGGTCGGCGTTTTCGTCCCAGGCGCGCTCCAGCAGCTCCTCGGCGCTGATCACGCCGCCTTCGGCGGCGACGAGGACCTCCAGAACCGCGAACTGTTTGCGGGTCAGGCCGATGTAGCGGCCGTCGCGGAAAACCTCCCGGCGAAAGGGATCGAGCCGCAGTCCCGCGATCTCGCGGACCGGCGGGCGCGAGCGGACCCGCCGCCGGTCCAGGGCACGCAGCCGCAGGACCAGCTCGCGCAGCGCGAACGGCTTCGTGAGGTAGTCGTCGGCGCCCAGCTCGAACCCGGTGACCTTGTCGTCGATGCGGTCGGCCGCGGTGAGCATGAGGATCGGGATGCCGCTGCCGGAGGCCACGATCCAGGCGGCGACCTCGTCGCCCGACGGACCGGGGATGTCGCGGTCGAGCACCGCCAGGTCGTAGGAGTTGACGCTCAACAGCTCCAGCGCGGTGTCGCCGTCGCCCGCGATGTCGGCGGCGATGGCCTCCAGCCGCAGGCCGTCCCGCACCGCCTCGGCCAGGAGGGGCTCGTCCTCAACTATCAACACACGCATGCGTTAGATCCTAAGAGGCAGGACATATCGTCCGCGTATCAAAAAACGCATACGACCTGGCAACATGGCGCCGGCTTGACTGGCGGCATGACGAGAATCGCAGTGGCGCCCCCGCTCGGCAGGGCACATGGCGCCGTCCCCGACCCCGTGTCGGTCTTCGACGACGACACACCGGCCGTGACCAATCTCGACCCGGCCCTCCTGCGGGCCCTGCGCGCCGCGGCGACGGCGGCCGCGCGCGACGGCGTCGAGATCTTCGTCAACGGGGGCTGGCGGTCCCCCCAATACCAGGATCGCCTGCTTCGGGGCGCGGTGGAGAAGTACGGCTCGGCCGCCGAGGCCGCCCGCTGGGTCGCCACCCCCGATACCTCAGCCCACGTGCGGGGACACGCCGTCGACATCGGAGGCTCCGCCGCGCGGGCCTGGCTGTCCGAGAACGGCGCCGCGTACGGCCTGTGCCAGATCTACCGCAACGAACCCTGGCACTACGAGCTGCGGCCCGAGGCCATCGGCGGGCGCCGCCCGCCGATGTACGCCGATCCCTCGCAGGATCCGCGGACGCGGCCGCGAGTTTTACCCAATCGTTTAGGTGCGTCCCAGGCACGGGACGGTATTGTTCGGCGCCATGGGACAGCACCCCGTCGATCCGTTCCGTCAACCGCCGTCCGCCCCGCCCGGCGCGTCCTTCGACCCGCCGCCGGTGTGGCCCCCGGTGCCGCCGAAACGCGCCTTCAACAAGAACGCCGACACCGAGGAGATCCCGGTGATCAGCGCGACCCCCGACCAGGGCACGGCGCCCGAACCCGCCGCGCCCAACCGAACCCGCGTCTACTCGCTGATCGCGGTGATCGTGGTGGTGGCGCTGGCGGCCGTGACCGGGGTGATCATGTTGACCACGGGCGGCGACGGCGCCCCCTCAGGCGACGGCGAGCACTCGACCAGCAGCAAGTCCGCCGACGAGAACGGCTCCCTCGCGCCCGTGGAGGCCGCCGACGTGAAGGCCGGGCAGTACCGGGCCGTCACGTCGGGCGGATGCCTTGGCGCGTCGGGGAAACAGGCCGACCTGCTGTCGTGCCACAAGTCGTCCACCACCCTGAAGATCTCGGGCAGCGGGGCGCAGTACGCGCTGAAGTTCAACCACGCCAAGACCTGCCTGTCCGTCGACAAGGGGAAGTTGACCGCCTCCAAGTGCGGCAAGGACTCCAAGAGCTTCACCCTCGGAAAGACCAATAAGGACAAGGTCGTTCGCATCGTCGCCGCGGGGAAGAAGTGCGTGGCCGCCACCAAGAAGTCCGTGGCCCTGGGCGAATGCGAGACCAAGAACGAGGCCCAGTGCTTCCGCCTCGACAAGGTCAGCTCCGCCCCCGACGCGACCCCCAGCAGCCCGGTGCCCAGCAACAAGCCCGACGGGACCACGCTGACGGTTCCGAGCCGCCCCACCAAGTTCGGCGCCTGGTTCACCAACTACGGCAGCTACGACGCCAAGTGGGGCAAGCCCGCCTCGGACGGGGGCTCGGCCATCGCCAGCTACGTCCTCACCGACTGCGACGGCAACGAGCTGATGGCCGTCGACGGAGGCACGTACTCGGCGACCGTGTACTACTACAGCGGCACGCTGGACTGCATGCGCGTCTACGCGGTCAACAAGAAGGGCGCCGGACAGACCGCCCAGCACGACATCGACAACAACCCCTGATCCGTCACTTCGGCGCCTTCCCGGACGAGGCCCGCGCGTGCCGCCGCAGCCGCGCGGGCAGCTCCGCCATCGCGGTCAGGTGCCGCGTCGTCGTGGGCGCCACGCTGGACCCGACCAGGACGCCCAGCGCGATCGCGATCACCGTCAGCACCACCGTGACCAGCTCGTTGAGGCCGACCCCGGTGATCACCAGCCGCGACAGCCCCGACAGCCCGATGGCCCCGGGCACCAGCATCCAGAACGCGGGCAGGAACGAGACCTGGGCCGCCGGGGCCTTCGGTCTGCTCTGGACGAGGTACGCGATCGGGGTCAGCACCAGCCCGCCCGCGAACGCGCCGAACAGGGCGCCCGCCGCCAGCGTCCCCAGGAACTGCGCCGTCCACACCAGTCCCAGGACCGCCACGAGCCACGGCACGGTCGACGGCGGCGCGTAATAGCGCAACGCGTAGCCCAGTCCCGTCAACGCGACCCCCGCCAGCGGCGCCCACCATCCCATCGACGGCGCCGACGACACCGTGTTCGGCGTCGGCGCGGTCACCTGCACCCCGACGTAGATCCCGAACGCCAACAGCCCCAACACATTGAACCCCGACACCAGCCGACTCGCGCCGGCCACCATCGACCCGGTCGCCAGCTCGATCGTCCCGATCGTCAACGCCGCGCCGGGCAGGAACGTCACCAGCGGCGGGATGAGCAGCTTGGCCGACGACACCCCCGTCAACTCGGGCCCGAACTCCATCGCCACGATCGTCGCCAGCGCCGCCGCCGTGATCGGCAGGGCCAGCGACAGGGTCGCGAACCGTCCCGCCAGCCAATACAGCGTCCCCACGAACGCCCCGAGCACCACGTACCCGATCAACGCCGACCATGTCGGCTGCGCCAGCAAACCCAGCCCGACGGTCAGGATCGTATGTCCACATAGGATAACTGCCGGGCCGTACCGGGGCGGCTCGGTCAGCAGGGCGTGCAGCCGCTCCACGCCCTCGCCCGGCGTCACCCGGGCGGCCGACGCGTCGTCCACCAGCGAGTACAACCGATCGATCTGATCCAGTCCCAGCTGTCGATTGTCGGCGGGCGCGAAGTCCACATCGGACCCGTTCGGGGTCGTCACGCGCACGAACACCCCGGTCGGCAACACGAAGAACCGGATCCCGTCGGCCCCATACGCCGCGGCGATCCGCTCCAGGGTCGCCCCGACCCGATTCGTCGCCTCCCCGCTCTGGCTCAACGCGACCCCCACCTGCCGCAGGAAGTCCAACAGCCGCGGCGGCAGCGGATCGGGCGTCGGCGGCGCGATCACGTCACGGGCGTGCCGAGGGCTGCGGCCAAACACAGTGGACTTGATGCGAGCGGCGAGGCTCCGCAACCCCCGGTGCGGCCGCTCCCCGTGCTGCGTCACACTGGCATCATCGTCTACCGGGTGGGCGCGGGAGCCAATTTCTCCATAACCGCCGTTGCCCACCCCGGGACAAGCCGGTCCATTGGGGGCAAACCGGTCGCGCCCGTCGTGTCGTGGGTGGACAGGATTCACCCCATCGCCGCGCGCGGATCGTACGATGCGCTGCATGGCTTCAATTGATGCATTCAGATACGTACGTCGCTTCGCGGTGGCCGGTTTCCTGGGTGTCGCGGTCCTGACCGCCACGGCCGCCTGCGGCGGCGGCGAACCGTCCTCCGACGCGTCGTCCTCGTCCACACCCAGCGCCTCCGACGATTCCAGCGGCAGCGCCTCGGCGTCGGAGACTCCGTCGGGTTCGTCGTCGTCACCGTCGTCGTCATCGTCGACCTCGACCGCGCCGGACGCGCGCACCGTCGCCGAAAAGTTCGTCAAGGCCTACGCCAAGGGTCAGTTGCCGCGGGACCAGTGGTACACGGGCGTGTCGCCCTACTGCACCGACGGTCTGAAGAAGCGGTTGAAGAACGTCAGCCCGGGGCGGTCGTTTCCGTTCAGCAAGCTCACCGGGGACCCGCAACCGGCGAAGGCCACCAAGTCCGGTACGAAGGTCTTCACGGTGACCACCGACGGCGACACCCTGGTCATCACCATGGCCAAGGCGAGCGGCAAATGGAAGGCCTCGGCCGTCGACTACAAGTGACGCGGGTCCTTCAACCGCGAATGGTCGGTGGGCCTAACCCGCCGCCACGCGCTGGGTCCGCAGCGCCCAGCGCACCGCCAACGGCATCGCCAGGCCCGCCAGCGCGAACGCGGTGCCGAGGACGAGCCAGCCCGTCGTGCCCCAGCCGATGACCACTGTGGTCATGATGACGGGGCCGAGCGTGCGGCCCACCGTCTTGCCCGTGCCGAAGAACCCCTGGTACTGGCCCTGCTTGTCGTCGGGGGCCAGGCCGAAGCTGATCTCCCAGGTGCCCGAACTCAGCAGCAGCTCACCACAGGTGAACACGGTGACGGCCGCCAGCAGCAGCGCCGAGGACGCCAGGGCGTTCGTCCACCAGCCCGAGACGGCGAACACCGCGCAGGCCGCCAGCTGCACGAAACCCGCCAGGCGCACGGTTCGGGCGGCGCGCGTGGTGTCGGTGACGCGGGTCGCCACCGCGACCTGGAACAGCATGACCAGCACCGTGTTGGTGATGAACACCAGCGACGCCATCCAGGTGGGTGCGTCGGTGCGCTGCGCGATCCACAGGGGAACGGCGAGGCTGAGCATCGGCATGTACAGCAGCATGACCGAGCTGAGCGCGGTCACCAGCGCGAATGGACGGTCGCGCAGCACCTCGAGCGCCGAGGAACGCTGCGCGCGCCGCGGCGGGGTGACGCGCGGGAGGCGGGCCAGGGCGATCGCGGCGACGGTGAACGTGACGGCGTTGGCGACGAGGACGGCGCCGTAACCCGTGGGCGAGCCCGAGAGCAGCGCGAGGCCACCGATGATGGCGCCGACGCCGAGGCCCGCGTTCCCCGCCGACTGCATGTGCGCGCGGGCGGTGGTGCGGTCGCCGGGCGGAATGAGGGCGGCCAGGAGCGCCTGGCGGGCGGCCTCGAGGCCCGTCTGTCCGCCCGCGTAGATCGCCATGACCACAATGAACCCGGCCAGGGACCGAACGGGGAGAAACGCCAATACGGTGCCGCCGATGGCCAACGCCAGAACCACGGCGATGCCCCGAGGGCCGCGGCGATCGGCCAGATGACCCAGGGGCACGCCCGCGACGAACCCCGCGGCCCAACCCACGGTAAGACCGATCCCCACCTCGGCGCTGGACAGCCCCCCGACCCTCGTGAAGTAGAGCGCGGAGATGACCAGAAAGGTGCCGTGACCGATCGTGGTGACGAGCTGTGCGACGGCGAGCCCGCGCGCGGGCCCAGGAGCGGGAATCAGGTGCAGCGACATGGACGACCTTGGGGTGAGGCGGCGAGGACGAGAGGGTTCGGCCACCGCGAGACGACGTTAGCGACGGGGATCGGCGGGACCGTCGGCGACCTGTGAGGGTCGGTTGACAGCGGGATCCAGTGGCGGGTGACGGCGAGTCGACGTCGGCGACGGGGGTCGGCGGGAGCGTGGGGGGCCTGTGAAAGTCCGTTGAGAGCGGGAGGGAGTTGCAGGTCGCGGCGAGTCGACGTTGGCGGCGGGGATCGGCGGGACCGTGGGGGACGTGTGAGGGTCGGTTGACAGCGGGATCCAGTGGCGGGTGACGGTGAGACGACGTTGGCGACAGGAGAGTGGGGGACCTGTGAGGGTCGGTTGTCGGCGGGATCCAGTGGCGGGTGACGGCGAGTCGACGTTGGTGGCGGGGTTCGGCGGGAGCGTGGGGGCCTGTGAAAGTCCGTTGAGAGCGGGAGGGAGTCGCAGGTTGTGGCGGGGCGCGCGGACGTCGAGCACGCCACCCGACGCCCGCGGCGCGACTACTTGAACGACTCGGGGATCTGGTGGGTCGCCACGCAGATGCGGTTCCACGCGTTGATGGTGGCGATGGCGTAGACCAGGGCGGCGAGCGTGTGTTCGTCGAAGTACTTGGCGGCGGTCGCCCAGATCTCGTCGGGTACTCGGTCTCCGCCGTTGGGCAGCAGCGTGGCGGCCTCGGTGAGGGCGAGGGCGGCGCGCTCCTCCTCGGTGAAGCAGGGGGCCTCCTGCCAGGCGACCACCTGCCACAGGCGGGCGTCGGTCTCGCCCGAGTCCCTGGCCTCGCGACTGTGCATGTCGACGCAGTACGAGCAGCCGTTGATCTGGCTGGCGCGCAGCTTCACCAGGTGCAGCAGTGGCCCCGGGATCGGGCTTTGGGCGAGGTAGCGCTCCAGGCCCGCCATCGCCTTGTACCCGCCGGGCTCCAGGTGGAAGATGTCCATCCGCTCGCTCATGATCTCTTCTCCTTGTTGGTGGTTGACGCGGCAACCATAGGACCGATATTGGCTCGGTGTAAGGTCCAATTTCTGTCAAGTTGTTTGGGCCAATGAGGGGGCGCGGTGGACGTTCACATTAGTCTCGAGGGCCGCGGCGACCTGCCTGGACGGATATATCAGCAGCTCCAGGCCGCGATCCTGGACGGCAGGCTGGCCGAGGGCGCGCGGCTGCCCGCCACGCGGGAACTGGCGGAGCGGCTGGGGGTGTCGCGAAACACGGTGGCCGCGGCGTACGAACGGTTGCGGGCCGAGGGGTTCGTGAGCGGGCGGGTGGGTGCGGGCACCTACGTGCGGGGCACCGGGCGGGTGGCCGCGGCGCCGACCGCCCCGGCGGGCGAGGTGCGTCCCCGCGACTTGTGGCGCGACCTCGACCCGATGGGCTTCGTGCCGCCATCCGGTGTCCCCTTCGACTTCAAGGTGGGCATACCCGACCCCGACCTCTTCCCGCTGGAATCGTGGCGCCGCTTGGTGACCCGCGAGCTGCGCGCCTCGGCGACGCGGCCGGGCTATCTGCTGGACGCGACCGGGCACCCTCGGCTGCGGACCGCGATCGCCCGACACTTTGGACTGTCGCGGTCGGTGCGCGCCGGCGGCGACGACGTGGTGGTGACCCAGGGCGCGCAGCAGGCGCTCGACCTGATCGGGCGGGTGCTGATCGAACCGGGGGACACGGTGGCGGTGGAGGAGCCGGGATACCCGCCCGCCCGCATGGCGTTCGCCGCTGTCGGCGCCCGGGTGGTGCCGGTGCCCGTCGACGACCAGGGCATAGACACCGACGCGATCCCCGACGCCGCGCGGCTGGTGTACGTCACCCCGTCCCACCAGTTCCCGACCGGTGTCACGATGTCCCTGGCGCGGCGCACCGCGCTGCTGGAGTGGGCGCGGGTCCGCGACGCCGCCATCATCGAGGACGACTACGACAGCGACTACCGCTTCGGCGATCGCCCGCTGGAACCCATCCAGTGCCTGGACCGCGACGGTCGGGTCATCTACGTCGGCACCTTCTCCAAGACGCTGCTTCCCATGCTGCGCATGGGGTTCCTGATCGCCCCGTCCTCGCTGCGCGGCGCCCTGGCGGCGGCGAAGCGGCTGTGCGACGGTGGCGGCCCGGCACCGGCGCAGGCCGCGCTGGCCCGGCTCATCGACGAGGGGCTGTTCGCCGCGCACCTGCGCCGGGCCGGGCGGGTCTATGCCGAGCGCCACGCCGCCCTGGGCGCCGCGATCGAGCGCCACCTGTCGCCGTGGCTGGAGCCGGTGCCGTCGATCGCGGGCCTGCACCGCTGCGTGGTGCGGCGTCCCGGGGTGGACGTCGACATCGAGGCGGTGGCCCGGATGGCGCGCGCCTCCGGAGTGGTGGTCACGGCGCTGTCGGCGTTCTGCGCCGCCCCGCGCGAGCGCGACGGCCTGGCGCT